>JAAXKN010000141.1 GCA_025612375.1 Ignavibacteria bacterium | reverse complement strand
GTAATTTTTGCCTCTCTTGCAGGCGTATTTTTGCATTTAATGCCTCTTTCATCTTCATATGCTAACCCACTGTGCTCTCTACAGAAATTAAAATGCGTACAGTAGAGCATCATTCTACTTATCAAGCACTCTACTTTCTTCGAAAACCCTATTGTCTTCCTTGATACTCTATTGTTGTCCTGCCTGAATGTTAAGTTCTGTCTTTCAAGTAGACTTGTTGATATCTCATTTTCTTCGATGTATTTTCCAAATATTACCTTCTTGACAATCTTCTGTAACCTTCCTCCCTTTCTTTTTTTTGTAACTTGTGCATATCTCAAGTTATTGGGAGGTTTAGTTTTTGGATTTCTTGGTCTTCCCCTCTTCCCAGTTCTTGGGAACTCCTCTATTTCTCCGAATTCATTTAAAAGAGCTTTTGTATAAAACTTCAAACCATCAGAGACAAAAAGAGGTTTCGATTCAGAAAGACGTTTTGCTGTTAATTCCAGTAATTCATCCGCAACATACTGTTTTCTTGGTCCTATAACAAAAGCAATTATTAACCTGCATTCTGGTGCAAAAGCTACCCACATCCACGAACCATCATCTTCATAATCCTTCATTCTCGGGACTATTTTTTTTGGACTATAACCCACAGTTCATCCATCTCAATCTTATGCAGATTCAGGTTCTTCATGAGATTTTTATTTACCTCATCACACTGCTCTCCAGCACGACATAACCATCTACGTACCGTAGCTGGTTCTATTTCCAATACGTCAGCAATAGCTTCCTCACTCATGCCTTTCATGGACATTTTCAGCGCTAAATCAATAATACGTTCCTCTTTGCGAAGATCATAATAGACAGAACCTGTATGATCATTGAATACTTTGCCGCAGTGGCGGCAAATGTATTTTCGAGTTTTTTCTCCACGGCTTATGGAGGTTCCATTTCCGACAACATTTCCTTGATCGGCAAGACCGTAAAGTTCACAATCTTTATTTGGACAAACTATATCAATGAACTGTGGTTTAGGACC
>JAAXKN010000140.1 GCA_025612375.1 Ignavibacteria bacterium | reverse complement strand
TAGCATGGCAGAAAAAATCATAATGAGGCCCAGAATTACGATAGCCGTAAGAGTCTCAATAATGGTGAAGCCCTGTTCGTTTTTTATATCTTTTTTTAATAAAGCCATTCTTCCCTTAGGACTTTCAGTTTCTTTTTATCTCCCAAGCCTATGGGCAGAAGATAGCTTTTATTTAGTTCCGGCCTGTTGATGTCCAGGTTAACAAGCCAGTTTATGTACTCTGTTGGCGGCTGGTAAAAGTAGAGATTGTAGGTATACAACGATCCTTTAACTTTCCCCAGGATCTCTGTGTTGTTTTCGGAATAAATTACCCCGTGCACAACGCTTTTTGCATCAACCGATATTTTGCTTTTATTTCCCCATTGGCCGGTTACGTCAGTAATAAGCATGGCAGTGCCGTTTAAGATGCTCCCTTTAAGCTCTATCTTATTCATTGAAGAAGTATCACGTGACATGGGATTAATGCAAAGCAGAGAAGGATACCTGGAAAGGGTGTTATCCGCTTTAATAAATCTTTTAGAATACATCTGGCAGCCTTTCATTGCAACCCCCTTATGAATCTCAATCCCGCTTTTTGAGGTAATAAGGAGGTTCTCAAGCTTTGAGTTTTCTTTTATTATGACTGAAGAGTCACATATCAGTTCAAGGTTTGAGAGGCTTTGGGAGTTCTCTTCAATTATAACTTCACCTTTTACAAATACTTTTGCAGCACTGTATATATTTCCCTGTGATGTTCCGCTGAGGATTAGGTTTCCTGCAATGTACAGAGATTTTACTGTGTCCAGTTCTGAAAAGTTCAGCCGGTGATTCCCTTTTACAGGTTTTACTTCTTTTGCTGGTTTCTGGTTAAATATGCCCGTCAGGAGTGCTTCAGGGAAATACTTCTCCTTAATGCTTTTACTTACTTCAAGTTTAACATCCGGGAAATTCTTCTTTGGAGTCTTTATGCCTAAGATAATACCCTTTGATATTCTGTCGCTTGATGTAAGCATGTCCCCTGTTATCTTATTATCCCCTGCGTAGG
>JAAXKN010000139.1 GCA_025612375.1 Ignavibacteria bacterium | reverse complement strand
GGCCTTGTACACACCGCCCGTCACACCATGAGAGTTGGCAACACCCGAAGTCAGTAGTCTAACCGCAAGGAGGACGCTGCCGAAGGTGGGGTTGATGATTGGGGTGAAGTCGTAACAAGGTAGCCGTATCGGAAGGTGCGGCTGGATCACCTCCTTTCTAAGGAGAACCGTTTCCAGAGATGGAAACTATTCTAACGAGAAAGACCAAGAGGGTCAGTTAATGGGGAAAAGAGAATCTTTCATTGTTTAATTTTGAAGGCCCTAAAACGATAGGATAAAACCTGTCGTAGGACATTCACAAGAAGTAAAGTGGTAGAGTGGGACCTGAGACTCCGTAGCAATACGGGGGTGTAGCTCAGCTGGGAGAGCATCTGCCTTGCACGCAGAGGGTCAGGAGTTCGATCCTCCTCATCTCCACCAGACCCGGATAAAACCGGGGCACACGGAGGACTTAGGGAGACGGACAGGAAAACGACACTGCTAACTAAAATGGGCTCATAGCTCAGGCGGTTAGAGCGCACGCCTGATAAGCGTGAGGTCGGTGGTTCGAGTCCACTTGAGCCCACCAAACTTTCCGAAGGGAAGTTTGAAGAATTCTTGAAAATTGGTACTTTGAAAACTGAATAAAAAGGTAAAGAAGAAATGCGATAATTAAAGTCAAATAACTACGTAAACTTAAAGAAATTTAAAGTTTAGGGTGAAAGACTACAATTTCAAAGAAAACAAGATAAGAAAAACTTATTCTGTTGGAGAACGAAAGCATAATTCTAAGAGGTCAAGCTACAAAGGGCGCAGGGCGAATGCCTTGGCATTGGGAGCCGACGAAGGACGTGGTAAGCTGCGAAAAGCTGCGGGGAGTTGCAAACAAACTTTGATCCGCAGATGTCCGAATGGAGCAATCCGGCATGAGTAATATCATGTCATGCCATACTGAATCAATAGGTATGGTAAGGGAACCGCCTGAACTGAAACATCTAAGTAGGGCGAGGAAAAGAAATCAACCGAGATTTCGCGAGTAGTGGCGAGCGAAAGCGAAAGAG
>JAAXKN010000138.1 GCA_025612375.1 Ignavibacteria bacterium | reverse complement strand
CGCTCTTATTAGCTTGACCAGTTATTTCATCATCTAGCGTGATGACGAATTGGTCATAGGTTTATATTTTTTTGATGTCTTGTCTCATAAATCTTTCGATTTACAATAAATAAATATTCAATGTGTAGTTTTCAAGGTACAAGGTATTCCTATTTTATATCTTTATAGGAATCATTTGTTTCTTATTTAGCATATTTCATCTTCCTAAGAAACAGTGGTTTAATGAGAATTGAACTCATGCTTCCTGATTACATGATTTCTTCAAGTCTAAACTTCTTAAATCATTTCAGGCGCTCTTCCACTGAGCTATAAGCCATTTATTTTATTTTCATTATGCTCTTTTATTATAAGAACAGCTATTATTTTTTTATCAATCCGGCAGCCACCTACTCTCCCATATCGTTTCCAATATAGTACCATCGGCCGCTTATGTCTTAACCATCGTGTTCGGGATGGGAACGGGTGTGACCCATAAGCGCATCACCACCGGAAATTTCGCGTATTAAGTTTTGTCAAACACATTCGAGTGATATTTTGTGTGAAAAGCTCGCTTTTCTAAGCAAAATATTGCTTGAATGTAGTCGCGGGGCGCCCGCGACCGAGTGAACATAGTTCACGAGGTTTGGCAAAATCCCTTGACTCACTTAATAACTCAACAGTAAAACAACCCCTACTTTTTCTTTCCTTAGAAAGGAGGTGATCCAGCCGCACCTTCCGATACGGCTACCTTGTTACGACTTCACCCCAGTTATCGGCTCCACCTTCGGCAGCTCCCTCCTTACGGTTGGGTCACTGACTTCGGGCATATCCAACTCCCATGGTGTGACGGGCGGTGTGTACAAGACCCGGGAACGTATTCACCACGACATTCTGATTCGCGATTACTAGCGATTCCAGCTTCATGTAGTCGAGTTGCAGACTACAATCCGAACTGAGATGACCTTTTTGAGATTTGCTCCACTTCACAGCTTCGCTTCTCTTTGTAGTCACCATTGTAGCACGTGTGTAGCCCAGGTCATAAGGGGCATGATGATTTGACGTCAT
>JAAXKN010000137.1 GCA_025612375.1 Ignavibacteria bacterium | reverse complement strand
GAATTGGCATTAATTGCTCTTTCAATGTAAAGATTTTATTGTTGTTGGTTCCAAGCGTTGCACCCGTTGCGATATCAATCGCCGAGATAAAATCGGTGATTCCGGCAGAGTTCACAAGGTCACGATGTCCGCCGAATCCTGCTTGTCCTTGGTAAGCAAAGTCCCATACATACGCGCCTTTTAATAGGTCACGCTTATAACGGTAGCGTTGCATAGCGAGAACATCTTTCGAGTCGATCGCATAAGGATTTAGAGATTGATTGTATTTCAGTCTCAAACGATCAATATCCGTTGCCGCCGCCGGGGCGTCATTTAATAAAATACGGTGGAATAGGCGTTGATAGATATTTCCTCTTGGTACCTGGTACTCGGTTGTTCCTACTCCATCAATCGAAACCGCGTCCTCTAAAAGAGTGTGAACCACAGCAAGATTCGGATAGTCACCTTTTGCCACAGGAACGTCAAAGTATTCCATGGTTACATGAGCATAGGCATTATCAAATGATACCGTGCCGCCGTTTAGAGTGAATAGGTTGCTAGGGTTTGCCCAATCCACGTTTACGGTAACAAGGGTCTCGCCGTTTTGAAGAAGGATTAATCCAATAGGGTCGCGGTCATTGACAACGATCGGAACCTTAAGTGTAAACGCAACCGGATTCGCTCCAGTAGCAAAACCGAATTGATAAGTAGGGTTTGAAGTTTCGGCCTCTACCATATTCGCCGCTACGACGTCAAAGAAAGCATTATCATCCATCATGTTCCGTAATGCTAGGCCGTGCCCGGTAACATCTACAATGCTTGTAGAGTTATTCGTTTTCACGCTCAAGCGGTCAATTAAACCGAATGGGCGACCGTATTGGTTCGCCTTTAAGGTTGGGGAGCCTGTCACGGTTAAAGTACCTTCTACACGAATAAATAGATTCGCGAGTAATCCGGTACGAGGTAAATCCTTCGATACACGTTGACCGCTTAAAAATCCAAGTTGTGCTACTTTACGAATATTTTGTCTTGTCGCTGTTTCAAAACTCATTTCTCATAACCTCCT
>JAAXKN010000136.1 GCA_025612375.1 Ignavibacteria bacterium | reverse complement strand
TATAAGAAGATAGTAATCAGGATTAACTTTGCTTCAGTAAAACCCAATCAGGGCACAGCAGCAAAAGATGACGACCTTCTTAAGGAAAGCCTGATAAATTACCAGGCGGCAAAGAATTTCAGCATAGTTCAGCCGCGCAGGCTTGGCAAGGCTGCCGTCAGCAGTGTTCTTTCGCAGGGCAGGTGGTTCCGCTTTGAGGCCCCGGCAGAAGGGATGTATAAAATTACTGCCAGTTTCTTAAAAGACCAGGGACTTGATCCCAATTCAATAGACCCCAGGACGATAAAAATCTATAACAATGGCGGGAAGGTACTTCCTGAGGCACTTAACCTTGAGGTCCCGAACGATCCTGTAGAAAACAGCGTATTTCTCTATAAGGCACAGGATGACGGGAAATTTAACAGTGAAGATTACATCCTTTTCTACGGAAGGGGAAACCAGTTCTTTGACTATGACACTTCAAGCCACAAGGTTGTAAGGTATTTCCACCCGTATTCAAACAGCAACTACTACTGGCTTACATTCTCCCAGGGACAGTCGAAGAAGATGCAGCAGGTTCAAAGCCTGACCCAAAATCCTGATTTTGTACAGACAACGACAAAGGCTTTTGCTTCATGGGAGGAAGACAAGTACAAGCTCATGAACTCCGGCAGGTATTATGTAGGGGATGACTTCTCGGAGACAAATAACAGCAGGACCTATCTTACAAACCTGAACGGAATTGTAAGCGGA
Organism: Ignavibacteria bacterium; assembly: GCA_025612375.1. NCBI lineage: Bacteria > Pseudomonadati > Ignavibacteriota > Ignavibacteria > Ignavibacteria bacterium. Next base: position 354 of record JAAXKN010000136.1, on the reverse strand, counting down.
AGCACCATTGCTTATAAATTCAACTTTGTAAACCGCTCAGAGTACAGTGCTGTTATAAGCCTATATGAGAATTCAACATCCGTCCTCAGCGCATATATCAGCGGCGTGGGTGTGGGACTTCTGGACGACCCCCAGGCAAACTATGCTATAAGCCAGGTTTATAATGCGAACTACAGGTCAACGCTTCCTGACGACAGGAGCATGCTGAAGTTTACATATAAGCCGAATCCCGGAAGCCAGTCCACCGGATACCTGAATTATTTTGAAATAAGTTACGACAAGCAGCTTAAGGCCTTTAGTGATGCCCTTATGTTCTACTCCACGGATACGACAGGTGTCGATGAGTTCAGGCTG
>JAAXKN010000135.1 GCA_025612375.1 Ignavibacteria bacterium | reverse complement strand
TCAGGACGTCTTCGATGCCAGGTTCCGGGGTGACCGGTTCAGGTTCTGCTGCCGGAGCTTCTGCTGGTGCTTCGATTGCCGGCTCTTCAGGAGCTTTCACTTCTTCCGGTTCTGATGCCAGCGCCTCGGTGAGCTCGGGTTCTTCCTTCTCCGGAATGACCGGATCCTGGACCACATAGTCGCCCTTATACATGGCAAGCTTGGCCACTTCATCCGGAGTGGTTACCAGGATCTCTGCAGCTTCACCCACCTCGATTTTGACGGGGGCCTTTTTGTCCGGATCCCATTTGTAGAGTGTGCCGGTGATGCTTACGCCCACAGCCTGCATACCTTCAGCTTTTGCCTGGTCATACAAGGACCTAAGATCCAATGCGTTTTTGACAATCTTATAATAACGGTTCATTCGGCACTTCCTTCTCTTCGGGTGTCTTCGGCGGCAGTTGTACCTGCTTGTTTTCCGGCACCTGATTTTTTTTGCTTGCATAGGCTTCGAGCTGTTTCTTAATAATTTCATAAAGACCTATGGCCAGCGTTGCAGTAGTCACGGTCACGGCGACAACTTCTTTAAAATCGACCAAGGCAAACCTGAATTCAACCCTTACAAGGGTAAATATAAAATTCAGGATAAATGCGATTGCATATGGTATGTACATGACGTTCTTTGTCACAATCGATTTGTCGAGGCCAGACCTTACAGCAAAGTTAGTCGCTGCTGTGACGATAGGCCGCTTGATCAGATTGGTCAGCGTGATAATCAGGATGACCGTCACTGCTGTCAGAAAGTCATAAGTTGAAAACAATCGGCTTAATTCGTTTAAGATAGATTCCATCTACTTTTCTCCTCCTTCTCTTAGAAAATATTATCAATAAGACGCACGATCTTATCAATAACCTGGTAAATATCCTGGTAGTAGATAAATACCAGCAGAGCCCCCACGGCTGATCCTATCACAAACATGACTGCTCTATCTAGCTTGGTCAGACCTCCCACTACCCAGAGAAGCCCGAATAATAATGCAATGGCGAGCAGTAACAACTTTAACAGATAATTGGTGTGCCTGTAAAAGGCAAAGAACTTGGCGCTCACTGGTAGACTTC
>JAAXKN010000134.1 GCA_025612375.1 Ignavibacteria bacterium | reverse complement strand
TGCTTTTCGCGAGTCTTACATAATCGGCCTGCCTGACGTTATGCACACTCTCGTAGGCTTTCCATTCTAGCTCATCTTCGAGAGCGGTCTTAAGACTGCAGAGCTGTTTTTTTAAGCTTTCAACTTCAGCACGAAGATCCTTAACTTCCTGGGAGTCCTCGATCCAGATATTCACAGTCTCGCCGGTTGAGAGATTAACTTCGAGGCGGGATCCGAGGTCGCAGATGTAATCGTAATAATGATCAGCAGCTGTAGAACGGTAGACCGGGTATCCGGCATTTTTGCTACTTTGCTCATCTTTTGCATAATCAGTCGGAAATAACTTGTTAGCTTCTTCCCACGCCTGCTCTTTACTTGTAACTTTAATCATTTTAATTTTCCTCCTATGTATTTATCTTTACACTATCATTATACGCCATATGTGGCGTAAAGTCAACTGGATAATATATGAAAACGGTTTCATTAATACATTTTATCGGCTTTTAGGGGATCCTGACTGCAGCTGCCGTCGTATTACGGCTGCCGTCGGACGCTGTCGTCGGCCGGTAATCTTTAACATAAATGGAAACATTTTGCACATTTTTTATCTATTTTGTTGCAGTCGCTGTCGAAGCGCGCTATAATGAGGGCAAGCTGGTTAATTTAGCCAATTATGGTCGAAAGTAGAAAACCAGTAAAAAGGAGGAAAAGATGGAAAATAAAGACAGAGAAAAGCTTTTCCGAGTCGAGATGGCCAGGTGCGGTCATACGCAGAGAGACATCGCTGCTCTTATGGGTATGACTCTGAGCGCCTTTAATCGGCGGATTAAGGGCCGTATCAAGTGGCAGATCTCAGAGCTAGAAAAGGCAGCCGGGATCTATGGTAAAGATCGTAAGTATTTTGTCTAATCGATATTAAAGTGGGGCTCACTTTTTAATAAGAGGAGGTAAAACGGAGTGCTAACAGAGGGCTATAAAAAAGTCCTTATAGATCAGCTGGTCGAAATCTATCCGTACTCGCGGTCGTGGTTCGAGAAAAAGAGCTACGATCAATGCGCGGCTATGCTAGCAAAGAAACCGACACCTAAGACTAAGCCTGCAAAAACTCCGGCAAGACCAG
>JAAXKN010000133.1 GCA_025612375.1 Ignavibacteria bacterium | reverse complement strand
ACAACTTAATTGACCTTTATTACAACTCAATTTCCAAAGTAATGAATGCTTCAATCTGATTTGCTCGAAAGATTTAAGACTCTGCAAAAACTACGGGCTTTGCCGGGACTGCAGAAAAACCACAGCTTCAGGAAATTTGTGTCGCACTATTTCTGGGGGCTGTACTACAGGATAGATGAGCACCACGTGTTCCTTTATTCAAGCGGCCTGGCATTTTCCCTGTTTTTGTGCATTGTTCCTTTCGTGCTGATCATATTTTCCATTCTTGGAAATATACTTGCCGTTACTTCGGTTGAAGGTCAGATAAATACCTTTATCTATACAGTAATCCCGTACGCCGAATACGCCGAATACGCCAAGGATGTCATTTTCTCCAGGATTAAAGAAGTAATTGAATATAAGACAATGGCAGGGTACATAGGAGGTTTTGGCCTTTTCTTTGCTGCCAGCGGACTTTTCAGCAGTATGCGTACCATACTGAATAAGATCTTCCCCGGCAGGGACGACAAAAGCGCAATTATTGGTAAACTGCGCGATTTCGGCATGGTACTGATTGTTATTGTCCTGGTCCTCTTTTCAACTATTATACTTCCTGCAATTGACATTCTGAAGGATTATACGCATAAGTTTGCCGTTCTGCGCTTTTTGGAGATGAATGCAATTCAGCACATGATGATATCGACCGTGTCGTTTCTGGCCATTTATCTGACATTTTATGTATTCTATTCTTTAATACCATACGCAAAGCTGGGGCGCAGGGTACCGGCCCTCAGTGCCCTCTGGGCTGCAATTTTGTGGGAAGTGGCAAAAAGGCTTTTCGGGTACTATATTAACCATTTTGCCACACTTAATAAGATTTACGGCACATACGCCCTTTTGGTTGTGCTTGCCTTCTGGATCTATTATTCTTCAATTACTTTTCTCCTTGGAGCCGAAATAGGGCAGCTTTACCGCGAAAGGCTTGAGGTAATACGCAAAAAGCCGAAAGGGCAAAAAGGAAATCTCCCCAAGAGTAATTTTCCAAAAAATAACCTCCCCAAAGGGACTTCCCGCGAAAAATCGACTAAAGGCTGAATAGCTCACGACTGAATAGCCACGACTGAATAGAAGTTATGTTTAAAAATAGGTTGTAAGAGGATATAAAAAAAGAG
>JAAXKN010000132.1 GCA_025612375.1 Ignavibacteria bacterium | reverse complement strand
AAGAGCAATGTACCTTGAAAACTGAACAATGCAAAATATAACAAATTAACAACGAAATCGAGGTTGTGTAGAGATACACAGCAAAGAAGTTAAAAAACTAAGTAGAGTCTTTTTAAGACGATGCAAAGGGTTTTAACTACAATTTCAAGTTAAACCGAGAAACCAGAAAGAATTACAGAGTTAATTAACAATGTATTCAAATTAGTTACCTAACGCAGGTAACAATTCACTTAGGTCAAGTGAAGAAGAGCATAAGGTGAATGCCTTGGCACTAGGAGCCGAAGAAGGACGTGGCAAGCTGCGATAAGCTGCGGGCAGGAGCAAACATCCGTTGATCCGCAGATTTCCGAATGAGGAAACTCACTTACGGTAATGCGTAAGTACCCTGTACTGAATCCATAGGTACAGAGGAGGTAACCCGGGGAACTGAAACATCTAAGTACCCGGAGGAAGAGAAAGAAACATCGATTCCCTAAGTAGCGGCGAGCGAACGGGGAAGAGCCCAAACCGGATTTATCCGGGGTTGTGGACCATTCATAACGCGAAGCGTGTATAGTCGAAGAGATCTGGAAAGATCTGCCGTAGAAGGTAAAGGCCCTGTAGACGAAATGCACAAATCGTAGAGTGGCACCAGAGTACCACCAGGCACGTGAAACCTGGTGGGAAGCAGGGGGGCCCACCCCCCAAGGCTAAATACTACCTAGTGACCGATAGAGAATAGTACCGTGAGGGAAAGGTGAAAAGAACCCCGGGAGGGGAGTGAAATAGAACCTGAAACCTTATGCTTACAAGCAAAGGGAGCGCAAGTGACCTTGTACTTTTTGTAGAACGGGCCAACGAGTTATGGTATGTAGCAAGGTTAAGGTGTTAAGCACCGGAGCCGTAGCGAAAGCGAGTCTGAATAGGGCGTCAAGTTGCATGCTGTAGACCCGAAACCGGGTGACCTATCCATGTGCAGGTTGAAGCGAGAGTAAAATCTCGTGGAGGACCGAACTCATGTCTGTTGAAAAAGGCTGGGATGACGTGTGGATAGCGGTGAAATTCCAATCGAACCCGGATATAGCTGGTTCTCCTCGAAATAGCTTTAGGGCTAGCCTCAGTCAAAGATACTCGGAGGTAGAGCACTGAATGTTCTAGGGGCCTTCACCGGTTACCGAAAACTATCAAACTCCGAATGCCGA
>JAAXKN010000131.1 GCA_025612375.1 Ignavibacteria bacterium | reverse complement strand
CCAGTTCAGATTGTGGGCTGCAACTCGCCCACATGAAGTCGGAATTGCTAGTAATTGCAGGTCAGCATACTGCAGTGAATACGTTCCCGGGCCTTGTACACACCGCCCGTCACACCATGAGAGCCGAAAATACCCGAAGTCAGTGACTTAACCAGTAATGGAGAGAGCTGCCGAAGGTGGGTTTGGTGATTGGGGTGAAGTCGTAACAAGGTAGCCGTATCGGAAGGTGCGGCTGGATCACCTCCTTTCTAAGGAGACTCGAGTAGAAATACTCGTATCCTATTGGTCGATTGAACACTAATTTAGGTTAGTGTAACAATATGATAAATAACTCATTTTTGCACTGGTTACTTTTCAGTGTACAATTTTAATCGTAAGATGAAAATTGTATATTGATTCAAATGGAGAACAAGACTTTAGAGTTAGACATCTAACACTAAGCTTTAACATCCAAACATCTAAACGGGCTCATAGCTCAGATGGTTAGAGCGCACGCCTGATAAGCGTGAGGTCGATGGTTCGATTCCATTTGAGCCCACCATAATACAAATGTGTATTATGACATTGTACTTTGAAAACTATATAATGCAAAAGGTAAACTAGAAATAAAACTAGAATTACACAATATTAAACCGATAATAGGATCAATCAATAAAAAGATGAAATCAAAGGTCAAGCTACTAAGAGCGTAGGGTGAATGCCTTGGCATCAAGAGCCGAAGAAGGACGCGATAAGCTGCGATAATCCACGGAGAGGCGCAAATAGCCTGTGACCCGTGGGAATCCGAATGGGGAAACCCAACCAGAGTGAATGTCTGGTTACCCATATGTGAATAAATAGCATATGAGGAGGGAGACGAAGGGAACTGAAACATCTAAGTACCTTCAGGAGAAGAAAGAAAAGAATCGATTCCTTGAGTAGCGGCGAGCGAAATAGGAACAGTCCAAACCGACGATAGCAATATCGATCGGGGTTGCGGACCAGATAATCTACTTTAAGATCTAGCAGAACTACATGGGAAGGTAGGCCATAGCGGGTGATAGCCCCGTAAGCGAAAGGTTGAGAAGAGAGCTGGTATCCAGAGTACCGCCGGACACGTGAAACCCGGTGGGAAGCCGGGGGGACCACCCCCCAAGGCTAAATACTACCTGATGACCGATAGTGAAGCAGTACCGTGAGGGAAAG
>JAAXKN010000130.1 GCA_025612375.1 Ignavibacteria bacterium | reverse complement strand
GCTTCGTCGTTTTAAGAATGCTCCTCTACCAATTACACTTATGTGTAATTCCACAGCTTCGGTGTCGTGTTTTAGCCCCGGACATTTTCGGCGCAGGACCTCTCGACTAGTGAGCTATTACGCACTCTTTGAATGTATGGCTGCTTCTAAGCCAACATCCTAGTTGTCTCTGAAATCCCACATCCTTTTCCACTTAACACGCACTTTGGGACCTTAGCCGGTGGTCTGGGCTCTTTCCCTTTTGACTACCCAACTTATCTCGTGCAGTCTGACTCCCGTACATCATCTATGCGGCATTCGGAGTTTGATATTCTTTGGTAAGCTTTGACGCCCCCTAGGAAATTCAGTGCTCTACCTCCGCTAGACTAATACGAGGCTAGCCCTAAAGCTATTTCGAGGAGAACCAGCTATCTCCGGGTTCGATTGGAATTTCTCCCCTATCCACACCTCATCCCCACCCTTTTCAACGGATGTGGGTTCGGTCCTCCAACGCCTTTTACGGCATCTTCAACCTGGACATGGATAGATCACCCGGTTTCGGGTCTACGTATACTGACTATGGCGCCCTATTCAGACTTGGTTTCCCTTCGGCTCCGAACCTTAAGTTCTTAACCTTGCCAGCATCCGTAACTCGCCGGACCGTTCTACAAAAAGTACGCGGTTCCCCATATAAAGAGGTTCCACAGCTTGTAAACACAGGGTTTCAGGTTCTCTTTCACTCCCCTCCCGGGGTCCTTTTCACCTTTCCTTCACAGTACTATGCGCTATCGGTCACTAAGGAGTATTTAGCCTTACGGGGTGGTCCCCGCTCATTCCATCAAGGTTTCTCGTGTCTCGATGTACTCTGGATACCGCCATGTCAATTCGTCTTTCGCTTACGGGGCTTTCACCCTCTTTGGCTGGCTTTCCCAAAACCATTCTGCTAAATTCGTTGAATCAATTATGCGGTCCGAACCCCAGGGTGCACGCACCCTGGTTTGGGCTCTTTCCATTTCGCTCGCCGCTACTTTGGAAATCGATTTTTCTTTCTCTTCCTCCGGCTACTTAGATGTTTCAGTTCACCGGGTTCCCTCCATACACCTATGTATTCAGTGCATGGTGACAGGAGTCTTTCCTGCCGGGTTTCCCCATTCAGACATCCACGGATCAAAGGATATTTGCTCCTCCCCGTGGCTTTTCGCAGCTTATCACGTCTTTC
>JAAXKN010000129.1 GCA_025612375.1 Ignavibacteria bacterium | reverse complement strand
TGGAAATGGTAAAAAAGTTTTCGCCTGACTTTATGGAACAGGGGAAAGAAAGCATCAAAAGGGCAGATGCCAAGGTATCTGTTTATAAAATTATATCTGAACAGGTAACCGGAAAAATCAAGAACACACCGCCAAAAGCAAAATAAAAAAAGCCCGGCTGTGCAGCCGGGCTTTTTTAATAACTAAGTAAAAAGGCTGAATAATAAAATTCCAAGTACGATGGCAGAAATTACCGTGTAAGTGTAGTCTTTTTCTAAGGCAAAACCTATGATTGCAAAGATTACTCTTGCAACGGGAGTAGCAATTAAAACCAGGAGTCCCAGCTGCATTATGCCGCGGCTGTTAAAGTAGAGAACCTCTTTTAGAATTCCGCCAATGCTCTTAAGTCCTTCGGGTTCACCTTTGAACGCGGAGTACTGAGGAATTGTAAAGCCGTATTTAATGAGGTAAAGGAAGGCCCCAAAGGCAACAATTGCTGCAGCTGCAGCGACGCCTGTTCTAAGGAGGCTGCCCATAATGTTTTCAATGTCCCTGTCTTTTTCCAGGTGAATGTTCTTATTTCCTTCTGTCATAATTTTCCCGCAATTCCGTTATAGATCATTTCCAGGGCGAGCACAAAGACGACAACGCTGAAAAGAGTCCTCAGCCATTTTGTTCTTACCCGAACAAGAATCCCGGCTCCCAAAACAGACCCGAGGAGCACTCCAAGCATAACAGGCATGGCAAGGCCGGGGTCGATATAACCTCTGCGTAAATACACCCCGGCGCTTGCGGCTGCAGTAACGCCTATCATAAAATTGCTCGTGGTGGTGGATACCTTAAAGGGGATGTGCATTATCTTATCCATGGCAATAACCTTTGCCGCGCCTGAGCCTATGCCCAAGAGCCCCGAGAGTGTGCCTGCAATAAACATCATTCCAAATCCCCCTGGAACATTATACACATTATAGTATACCTCCTCGCCCTTAACGGGATAGCTTCCGTTTAAACTCAGCCTGGCGGCCAGCTTGTCAGGAAGCACCTCAGCGGTTTTAATGCTGTATTTACTGAGTGAAGTGATTGCGGAATAAATAAGCACTATTCCGAAGATTACGGCAATAACACCCGTTGAGACGCCTGTGGCTATGAATGCCCCGAAAATTGCTCCAATAGTTGTAGCTATTTCGAGGAACATGCCGATACGGATATTTGAAAAGCCCTCTTTTA
>JAAXKN010000128.1 GCA_025612375.1 Ignavibacteria bacterium | reverse complement strand
CTTGTCAGGTAAGTTCTGACCCGCACGAAAGGCGTAATGATTTGGGCACTGTCTCAACAATGTCCCCGGCGAAATTGTAGTACTAGTGAAGATGCTAGTTACCTGTGATAAGACAGAAAGACCCCATGGAGCTTTACTGTAGCTTGATATTGAGACTAGGTGAAGGATGTACAGAATAGATGGGAGACTATGAGATTAAGGCGCTAGCCTTAAAGGAGTCACCTTTGGGATACCATCCTTCCTTTACTTGGAATCTAACCATTCACCGTAATCCGGTGATAGGACAGTGTCAGGTGGGCAGTTTGACTGGGGCGGTCGCCTCCTAAAATGTAACGGAGGCGCCCAAAGGTTCCCTCAGTGCGGTTGGAAATCGCGCGTAGAGTGCAAAGGCAGAAGGGAGCCTAACTGCGAGACCAACAAGTCGAGCAGTGACGAAAGTCGGACTTAGTGATCCGGTGGTTCCGAGTGGAAGGGCCATCGCTCAACGGATAAAAGCTACCTCGGGGATAACAGGCTTATCTCCCCCAAGAGTCCATATCGACGGGGAGGTTTGGCACCTCGATGTCGGCTCATCGCATCCTGGAGCGGTAGTACGTTCCAAGGGTTGGGCTGTTCGCCCATTAAAGCGGTACGCGAGCTGGGTTCAGAACGTCGTGAGACAGTTCGGTCCTTATCTATCACAGGCGTAAGATATTTGAGAGGAGTTGCCCCTAGTACGAGAGGACCGGGGTGAAGGAACCGATGGTGCGCCAGTTGTATCACCAGATGCATAGCTGGGTAGCCAAGTTCCGACGGGATAAACGCTGAAAGCATATAAGTGTGAAGCCCACCTCGAGATAAGATATCTCATAACGAAAGTTAGTAAGACCCCTTGAGGACTACAAGGTTGATAGGCTGGGAGTAGAAGTGCAGTAATGCATGTAGCGGACCAGTACTAATAGGTCGAGGGCTTGACCAAGAAAATTAAAGAAGATTTAATGCTTGGCAGAACTAATTTTACGCAAACGTTTACATTATATATTTTTGAGTGTGTTAAAAATAAAAAAGTAACATACTAAACCATTTTGGTGACGAAGAAGTAGGGGGTACACCTGTTCCCATGCCGAACACAGCAGTTAAGCCCTACGTTGCAGAAGATACTTGAACGTAACAGTTTCGGGAAAATATGGAGTCGCCAAATTTTTTATATTCCTCAATAGCTCAGTTGGTAGAGCATGCGGCTGTTAACCGCAGGGTC
>JAAXKN010000127.1 GCA_025612375.1 Ignavibacteria bacterium | reverse complement strand
TTAGGATTTTATGAAAAGAGAAGTAAACAGTTACACGGACGATTTTAAATTAAAGGTGGTCCAGGAGTATTTAAAAACAGATGCCACCGTTTCTGAGATACAGAAAAAATACGGCATCAAATCTGGGAGTTGTATTTCGGATTGGATTCGTAAATTTGGGCTCAATAAACCCACTCAAAGAGAGATAGAATTTGAGAATGCGATGAAAGAACAGATTCAAAAAACAGCCAGGGAGCAGGAGCTGGAGTTAGAGATTCAACAGCTTAAAAAAGAGCTTGACAAGGAACGTCTTCGTACCCTTGCCCTTAACACGATGATCGATATTGCGGAAAGGGATTTAAAGATCAAGGTAAGAAAAAACTCTGGTGCCAAACAGTAACAGAGCTGCACACAAAGAGTTATAATTACGAGGTTAACTCCTTGTGTGAACTGTTTGGTCGTAGTAGGCAAGCCTATTACCAGCGATCAAAATATAATTGTAAGGAAGAGTTTAAAACAGAGATTTTGTTCCAATTGGTTGAGAAACAAAGGAAAATAATGCCTAAGATTGGAGGCAGAAAACTCCTTCGGTTAATTGAAACTGATCTTCCTGAAGAACTGAAAATGGGTAGAGACTCGTTCTTTGTATTCTTGCGTGAAAACGGGCTTCTGGCCCGAAAAAGAAAGTACCGGGTGCGTACAACTTACAGCAATCACTGGATGCATAAATATCCTAACCTGATAAAGGAATTTACCCCGGAGAGGGCTCATCAGCTTTTGGTGGCTGATATCACCTATGTTGTGATTAATGATGGGTTTGGCTATCTGAGTTTGATTACTGATGCCTACTCCAGAAAGATTACCGGGTGGGCTCTGGGAGACACTCTTGAAGCCTGCCATTCGGTAACTGCCCTGCAGATGGCCTTAAAACAGCTGCCCAGGGGAATAAAGGGTATTTATCATCACTCGGATCGTGGTGTACAGTACTGTTCAAATGAATACACTAAAATTTTAAAGAAGAACCATTTTCAAATAAGTATGACAGAGGGAGGTGATCCCAGGGACAATGCTATTGCAGAACGGATTAACGGCATTCTTAAGAGTGAATGGCTTAACCAGATGAAATTTCATTCGATTGAGGAGGCTTCCAGGGAACTGGAGAAAATTATTGAGATTTATAATGAAAAGAGACCTCACACCAGTCTTGACATGATGACTCCCAGTAATGCTCATGTTCACTCAGGTGAACTCAAGAGGCACTGGAAGAATTATTATCATGATCC
>JAAXKN010000126.1 GCA_025612375.1 Ignavibacteria bacterium | reverse complement strand
CGAGTTGACTCATAAATAATGTAACCCTGGGATATTGAAAAATGATTCGTTGCCTCAAAAAGAAATGTAACCGAAAGATTTGCCTGAATTTTATGTTTTCAGGCTGATTTTACGGGTACATAAGGCACTGACTCATAGTATAAAGTACCTCTGTAAAATAAAGGGTGCAATATGAGTCAGAAAGCAAAGGAAGAATATTTAAGGGAAATAAAGCCAAGATACAAGAGGGCCGGTAAGCTGGAAAAGCAGAAGATCTTAGACGAGTTCTGTACTACGTGCGGCTACAACAGAAAGTATGCAATCAGGCTTCTTAATGGGAAAGAGACTGCAGTAAGGAGTAAGAAGAAAAAGAATAAGCCCATAGGAAGGCCTAAAAGATACAATGACCCCGTAATAATTCACTTTCTGAAGGTTCTCTTAAAGAGCACCAATATGATATGCTCCAAGAGGCTTAAGGCCGTAATCCCAAACTGGCTGCCCTTCTATGAGAAAGCGTTCTGTCAAAAGCTGAATGAATTAAACAGAAGGAAGCTCCTGGAGATTTCACCTGCAACAATAGACCGCATTCTTCTAAGAGAAAGAAGGAAGATGACGAGGCTCGGTCTTAGTACAACAAAGCCCGGCAAGCTCCTAAAGAAACACGTTCCCATAAAGACAAACCAGTGGGATGAGACGAGGCCCGGCTTTATTGAGGCCGATACTGTGGCGCACTGCGGTAATAGTGTTGCAGGAATGTTTGTCTATACCGTAAACACGGTAGATATTGCTACCGGATGGACAGAGGCCCGGGCCATATGGGGTAAGGGTGAGAAAACGGCCCTGGAGGCTATTGTGTCCATCGAGAAGGCACTCCCATTTAAGATACTGGGCTTTGACAGCGATAACGGAAGCGAGTTCCTAAACTGGCACATGATGAAGTACTTTACCGGAAGAAGCACTCCTGTGGAGTACACCAGGAGCAGGGCTTACCAGAAGAACGACAATGCCCACATTGAGGGGAAGAACTGGACTAATATCAGGCAGTACCTGGGCTATGAGAGGTTCGACAGGCCTGAGGTTGTCGCAATGCTTAATGACATATATGAAAACTACTGGAGCCCTTACTTCAATTTCTTCATCCCTTCAGTAAAGCTTAAGAAGAAGGAAAGAATTGGCTCCAAGGTTGTGAAGGTACACGACAGCCCGAAGACTCCAATGCAAAGAGTAATGGAATCAGAGAAGGTTCCACCAAGGACTAAAAAAATATTGCAGGCAAAGTACAGGGAGTATAACCCTTTCGAGCTTCAGAATAT
>JAAXKN010000125.1 GCA_025612375.1 Ignavibacteria bacterium | reverse complement strand
AATGCATTTACATTAATTGAGTTAATAGCAGTTATTGTATTATTAGGAATTATTCTAGCCATAGCTATTCCAACTATAACAGGAGTAATTAGGAGCTCATCAAAGAATGCCTTTGAAAGTGACGCGAAAATGGTACTCAAGGGTGTCAATTATAAAAAGTTAGAAAATGAAAGTTTTGATCCAACGACAGTAAATAAAAGTAATATATATGAATTGCTTGGTATATCAGATAATAATTATGATAATGTTACGATAGCTATAGACAAAGGTACCATGATTATTAGTATTATTGGTGCAGATAAATGGGCAGGCTTTGTAGCTTGTGGAACATACCATGATATGAAAGTAGTAGAAAATGTATCAGATTGTGATGTAGATTCAGAGCCACCAGTAATAACTATTGCAGGAAATAATCCCACTAATATTTATGTAGGGGATACATATACCGATGCAGGAGCAACAGCGATAGATAATATATCAGGTAATGTTACAGATGATATTGTTGCGACAGGCTCAGTCAATCCAAGTGTACCTGGGACATATACCATAACATATAGAGTAAAAGATATGTTTGAGAATGAATCAGTAACAACAAGAACAATCAATGTCATAGATAATGCATATCCAATAATAACGTTTAGTCCAAATGGGAATACAACATATGGAAAAACAAGAAGTACAACGATAACAGCAACAGACTTAGGACTATTAGATAATAGTAGTTTAAAATATGTATGGAGCACATCTACAACAGAACCAGCAGCAGGAACATTTACTAATATATATACAAGTGGGCAGAGTATAAGTACACCAATGGGAGTAACAGGAGCTTATTACTTATGGGCTGTAGCCGTAGATACGTCAAGTAACAAGACAACAACAAAAAGTAATGTATTCAACTTAGACAATACAGCTCCAGTAATAACAATGAATGGAAGCACTCCTGTAACAGTAAATAAAGGGAGTACATATGCAGATGCAGGAGCAACAGCCACAGATAACGTAGATGGTACAGTAACTGTAACATCAACAGGAAGTGTCAATCCAAGTGTCGTAGGAACTTACACGATTACTTATAATGCAACAGATAGTAGTGGTAATGCAGCAACATCTGTAACAAGAACCATTAATGTTGTAGATGTATCAGCACCAGTTATAACAATATTAGGAAGTAATCCAACAAATATAAATGTAGGCTCAACTTATACAGATGCAGGAGCAACAGCTCTTGATGACGTTGATGGTGATGTAACAAGTAAGATTACAACAACAGGTTCAGTTAACCCTAGTTTAGTAGGAACTTACACTATAACATATACGGTAAAAGATAA
>JAAXKN010000124.1 GCA_025612375.1 Ignavibacteria bacterium | reverse complement strand
CAATCCATAGCTTCGGTGACAGGTTTGAGCCCCGGACATTTTCGGCGCAGGATCACTCGACCAGTGAGCTATTACGCACTCTTTAAATGTATGGCTGCTTCTAAGCCAACATCCTGGTTGTCTGTGCAATCCCACATCCTTTTCCACTTAACCTGTACTTTGGGACCTTAGCTGATGATCTGGGCTGTTTCCCTTTTGACTACGAAACTTATCTCCCGCAGTCTGACTCCCAGGAAGCAAATCTATGGCATTCGGAGTTTGATAGGGTTCGGTAAGCTTGTTGGCCCCCTAGCCCATTCAGTGCTCTACCTCCACGATTCTTCTCCTGAGGCTAGCCCTAAAGCTATTTCGAGGAGAACCAGCTATCTCCAAGTTCGATTGGCATTTCACCGCTATCCACAGCTCATTCCCCGTTTTTTCAACAACGGTGGATTCGGACCTCCACGGAATTTTACTTCCGCTTCATCCTGTCCATGGATAGGTCACCTGGTTTCGGGTCTACAACATGATACTATATTCGCCCTTTTCAGACTCGGTTTCCCTTCGGCTCCAGACCTTTAGTCCTTAACCTCGCATCATATCGTAACTCGCCGGTCCGTTCTACAAAAAGTACGTGGTCGCACCTTAACGTGCTTCCACCGCTTGTAAACATAGGGTTTCAGGTTCTCTTTCACTCCCCTCCCGGGGTGCTTTTCACCTTTCCCTCACGGTACTTCTTCACTATCGGTCACTAGGTAGTATTTAGCCTTGGGGGGTGGGCCCCCCTGCTTCCCACAGGGTTTCACGTGTCCCGTGGTACTCTGGATACCGGACAATCTTTCATCATTTTCACCTACAGGACTGTCACCTGCTCTGGCCCGACTTTCCAGACGGTTCGGTTAATGATGTCTGATCTTATTCCGGTCCACAACCCCGTATCATTTCTGATACGGTTTGGGCTCTTTCCCGTTCGCTCGCCGCTACTCAGGAAATCGAGGTTTCTTTCTCTTCCTCCGGGTACTTAGATGTTTCAGTTCCCCGGGTTTACCTTCTCATAACCTATGGATTCAGTTATGGATACCTGGGCATTACCCCAGGTGGGTTTCCCCATTCGGATACCCATGGGTCTCGGCCTGCTTTCGGCTCACCATGGCTTTTCGCAGATTGCTGCGTCCTTCTTCGGCTCCTAGTGCCAAGGCATTCACCCTATGCTCTTTCTAGCTTGATCTAAAGTTTACATTTGGTTTTTAACCTTGCGAAATCGTAGTGTAGTTGTCTACTTTACTTTAGTATCGTAGTCCTACTACCTCTACTATTTACTAAAATTGTTTTGCATTGTGTAGTTTTCAAGGTACAAA
>JAAXKN010000123.1 GCA_025612375.1 Ignavibacteria bacterium | reverse complement strand
CAAAAAAATTGACAAATAAATTATTTTTATAAATTGACTTTATTTAATCAACTTGAAAATAAACAAAAAAAAGACTAAAAATAGTCTAAATAAACAAAAAAAAAATTAGCAACTACCTATTTTCGCTTACACTATCTTCGGCGTGAAAGAGCTTAACTTCTGTGTTCGAAATGGGAACAGGTGTATCCTCTTTGCTATCGTTACTAATTTAATATTAGAGAAATAATTCTCTGAAAACATGATAATGTGGATCACAAATTAATATGGGATTAAATCCTCGTTCTATTAGTATTAGTCAGCTCAACATGTTGCCATGCTTCCACCTCTAACCTATCAACCTCATCGTCTTTGAGGGAACTTACTTTATTAAAAATGGGAAAACTCATCTTGAAGTTGGCTTCCCGCTTATATGCTTTCAGCGGTTATCCATTCCATACATAGCTACTCTGCGCTGCCACTGGCGTGACAACAGATACACCAGAGGTATGTCCGATTCGGTCCTCTCGTACTAGAATCAGCTCTCCTCAATTTTCCTACGCCCACGACGGATAGGGACCGAACTGTCTCACGACGTTCTGAACCCAGCTCGCGTGCCACTTTAATCGGCGAACAGCCGAACCCTTGGAAGCGAATCCACCTCCAGGATGTGACGAGCCGACATCGAGGTGCCAAACACCACCGTCTATATGAACTATTGGGTGGTATCAGCCTGTTATCCCCGGGGTAACTTTTATCCGTTAAGCGACGACCATTCCATACTGAATCGCCTGATCACTAAGCCCTACTTTCGTACCTGCTTGACTTGTAAGTCTCGCAGTCAAGCTCCCTTATACCTTTACGCTCTTTGAATGATTTCCAACCATTCTGAGGGAACCATTGGGCGCCTCCGTTACTTTTTAGGAGGCGACCGCCCCAGTCAAACTGCCCACCAGACACTGTCCTTGAACCAGATTATGATTCTAAGTTAGAAATTCAATATGTTAAGGGTGGTATTCCAAGGTTGACTCCACTAAAACTGACGTCTTAGTCTCATAGTCTCCCACCTATCCTCTACATAACATACCGAATCCCAATATCAAGCTACAGTAAAGCTCCACGGGGTCTTTCCGTCCTGTCGCGGGTAACCTGCATTTTCACAGGTATTAAGATTTCACCGAGTCTATGGTTGAGACAGTTCCCAGATCATTACGCCTTTCGTGCGGGTCGGAATTTACCCGACAAGGAATTTCGCTACCTTAGGACCGTTATAGTTACGGCCGCCGTTCACTGGGGCTTCAATTCAAACCTTCGTTATAATGAATTACTTCATATACTAAGCCATCCTCTTAACCTTCCAGCACTGGGCAGGCGTCAGCCCCTATACATCGTCTTTCGACTTA
>JAAXKN010000122.1 GCA_025612375.1 Ignavibacteria bacterium | reverse complement strand
GTCCATAGAGGGCCTCAAGCTCGGTAATCTTTTCTATAAAACTCTTAGTCTCTTTTTTCCTTCCCACACTCTCACCCCTTGTAAATCAAATAAAAGAGAGGGACGTCTATCCCTCTCTCGTTAAGGACGTCCTTTGACGTCTTGCTTATTCTTCTGTTGGTTCGCCTGGAGCCTCTAAGGAGAGAACCTCTTGGGCGGTTGGTAAGTATTCACTGAATCCAGTCAACTCGGAACCTTCTTCCACGATTTCAAAATTATAAGTGGATTTTCCTCCATCAAGAGCAACCTTACTAATATCGACTTGCAGAACACCCGTGATATCAATATGAAGGAAGGAAGGGAGCTGACGATCATATCCCATTAACTCGGCATAGAATTTAAAGAAGTCATGAGCGGCACCCGAGAAGGTTCCCACGGTGGAGCCGTCTTTCAAAAAGAAACGAGTCCGGAATCCGTTGCCTTGTGCCTGGCCGTTCCACTCCGGAGAGTTGCGGTCAAACTTCGGAATGTATTTCGCCTCAAGTCCGACGAGTTCCATGCGGGCGATTCCTTTGCGGTCGCCTTTTGATTCTTCAAACTTGGCTAAGAAATTGATGAGGGTAAAAGTATCCTCGCTGATTGATTTCGCTTTATGGGCTTTGATTAGGGCTTTGATGGCTGACATGTTTTTCATTCTCCTTTTAATTGGTTTAGTTGGGCTTGCGTGTCTTGCTCTACATGAATAATCATTTTTAATAATGAATGATGTAGATGGGCTAACTTGTGAAAGTCCCAGTTTGAATGACGTTCATTGTACCCGATTAATTGCTCGATTACTTCTTCGATTAATTCTTCTTCTGACATTGTTCGAGGGTAACGGGCTTATAGATATTTAACTTTCCCTCTCTAAGCTCGATCACCACTCTTTCCCCCCTTCCTACTCCGATTGCCTCGCGGAGGTAAGCAGGAAAAAGAACACGGCCCACGCTGTCTAATTTTGTTTCTAGTTTGATTTCTTTGACTGTTTCTGTCACTGTCTGTCACCTCCTGTTATTAATATAGTACTTTCGTAATCTTTTGACAAGAGGTTTCGACGAATTTTTTATATAGAATTTTTCGTACCTTAATAGAGAATGAGAATACTAGGGACGTCCGCCGCATAGACTGATAGTGTAATCCTATACGAGGGAGGAATCCTATAATGAAAGTCACTTGTATTCACTGTCAAAAAGAAATCCCCCAGGACGATATAAAGGAGATTGATTCCTTTATGGCTTATATCTGTCCTCATTGTCATTGTTCCGTTTTTGATAAGAAGGTGGAGTCATGAGAAAAGATTCGGATTGTTATCGGCCCACGGTTCGATATGATTCCCGGTTTAAGGAATACGTCGAGGAGCTCTTTCATTGTACGGACTTAG
>JAAXKN010000121.1 GCA_025612375.1 Ignavibacteria bacterium | reverse complement strand
GGGAGTGTAAATCTTTTTGTGTAAATGGATTTGAAAAAGTATACATAAGCGTAGTCCCGAGGGACGAAGTGTTGTATACTTTTTCTGGCAGCCGGATTTGGCGGCCATGTTAATAAATCATATTTTAACAAATCGTTTTACACAGGAGATACTATAATGGTAAAAATCAGCGATGATGCCATTGAACTGTTTAAGAAAAAGCTCGCATCGGCCAAGTCATATGAAGACCTGATGGGTAAAGGCGGAGCCATTAAGGACCTCATTAAATCTTCCCTCGAACAGCTGCTTGAAAGTGAGATGACGGAGCACTTAGGCTATGACAAACATAACCCTGAGGGTAATAACTCCGGCAACAGCAGGAACGGTAAGTCCCAAAAGACGCTTAAGACCGATGAAGGTGAAATTGACATCACAATTCCCCGTGACCGTAATGGAGAGTTTGAGCCGATTGCCGTACCCAAGCACCAGCGGACACTGGGGGGGCTGGAAGATAAAATAATATCGATGTACGCCAAGGGTATGAGTGTCCGTGACATTCAGGCCCATTTTGAAGAGATGTACAGCGTAAAATTGAGTCCCACATCAGTTTCTAACATAACAGATTCCATGATTTCAATGGTAAAGGAGTGGCAGACCAGGCCACTTGAATCGATCTATCCTATTGTCTTCCTGGATGCCATACACTACAAGGTCAAAGAAGATGGAAGAGTAGTAAATAAAGCAGCCTATACCTGTTTAGGCATTGATATAAATGGCTACAAGGATATGCTTGGCATCTGGATAGGTGAGGCCGAATCTTCAAAGTTCTGGATGAATATATTAAACGAACTGCGTCATCGGGGAGTCCAGGACATTCTGATTGCCTGTGTTGACGGCCTGAAAGGATTTACGGAAGCCATCGAAAGTGTATTCCCTGAAACACAGGTTCAGAAATGCATAATTCACCAGATCCGAAACAGCTTTAAGTACATTTCGACTAAGGATCAGAAACAGTTTATGAAAGAATTAAAGCCGGTTTATAATGCCCCAACTGCCGAAGCAGGTCTTTATGAGCTCGATAAACTGGATGAAAAATGGGGGAAAAAGTACCCGCTTGTAATCAGGTCATGGAGAGAAAACTGGCCAAATCTTTCAGTGTTTTTTCAGTACCCTGATGAAATCAGACGCATTATTTATACGACAAATGCCGTGGAAGCTCTTCACCGTCAGTTCAGGAAAGTAACCAAGGCAAAAACCCAGTTCCCAAATGATGAGGCATTGACAAAAATGCTTTTCCTAAGTTACAAGGATATTTCTAAAAAATGGACCAGCACACTCCGGAATTGGTCCTATGTTATATCTCAGTTTTCTGTTATTTTTGAAGAAAGAATTTCTAAATTCTTATGAGTTCATTTTGCCGTTTACACAAAGAATTTTACAGTCTC
>JAAXKN010000120.1 GCA_025612375.1 Ignavibacteria bacterium | reverse complement strand
GGAAGTATCAAGATTTCCGTGTAATTGATTAAATGTTGAAACTATAAAATTATATCCCGTAGTGGAACGGAGGGATATAATTTTCGGGAAAATTTTGGGAGGAGAAACTTCCCGAAAGAATGAATAAGTTTAATCATTTATGTGAAAGGAAGGACGAGTGATACGATGGAACTTACACAAGAACAGATGGAAGAGCTTCAGAAAGCTCTCAAAAATGCAAAGACATATGATGACCTCATGGGCAAAGATGGCGCCATAAAGAAGCTCCTTAAAAGTTCTTTAGAGCAGCTCTTGGAAAGCGAGATGACAGAGCACCTGGGTTATGAGAAGCATTCTCCTCAAGGAGACAATTCAGGCAACAGCCGCAATGGGAAAAACAAGAAGTCAGTCAGGAGCTCCCAAGGAGAAATCGATCTTGAAGTGCCACGTGACCGCAATGGCAAGTTCAACCCGATTGCAGTGGAAAAGAATAAAAGGACTCTGGGGGATATTGAAGACCGTATTATCTCAATGTATGCCAAGGGTATTTCAACCCGTGACATAAAAAGCCATATTGAAGAGATTTACGGGCTTGAGTTAAGCCCCGCCTCAATATCGAACATCACGGAATCCATTGCTGCCATAGTTAAGGAATGGCAGGCTAGACCCCTTGAATCCATCTACCCGATCATGTTCCTGGATGCCATTCACTACAAGGTCCGTGAAGACGGCCACGTTGTCTCAAAGGCAGCCTACACCTGCCTGGCTATTGACTTAAACGGCTATAAGGAAATGCTCGGCATCTGGATCGGTCAGGCTGAATCTGCAAAATTCTGGATGAACGTCTTAACCGAGCTCAGGAACCGTGGAGTAATGGACATACTGATCGCCTGCGTTGACGGACTGAAGGGTTTTACGGAAGCCATTAAGGCTCTTTTCCCCGAGACTCTCATCCAGCAGTGTGTGATCCACCAGATAAGGAATTCTCTGAAGTTTGTTGCCAACAAGGATCAGAAGGAGGTCATAAAGGACCTGAAGATGATCTATAAGGCCCCGAGTGAAGAGAGTGCTCTTTTTGAGCTGGACAAAATGGAAGAAAAGTGGGCAAAGAAGTACCCCGTCGTAATAAAACAGTGGAGGGATAACTGGATGGGCCTCAAAACATTCTTTGAGTTCCCAGAGGAGATAAGGACCATAATCTATACCACCAATCAGGTGGAGGCCCTTCACCGCCAGTTCAGGAAGGTGACCAAGGCCAAGGGCCAGTTCCCAAGTGACGAATCATTGACAAAAATGCTTTACCTGGCCTATAAGGGAATCTCTAAGAAGTGGACTATGCCTGTAAGAAACTGGGCATTTGTTATTTCCCAGCTCAGTGTTACTTTTGAGGAAAGGCTTAAATCTTATGTTTAGGCCTGCATCGGTCAATTACACGGATTCTTGGACAGACTCT
>JAAXKN010000119.1 GCA_025612375.1 Ignavibacteria bacterium | reverse complement strand
GGGGGTGATTTATTTGCTAAAGAACTGGGTACCACACTCAGAATACCAGAAGAAGCTTGAGATGTACTTAATTGAGACACAGACAGTACAAAAAAACAGGCTAATCCAGCATTCTAAAAGCATTTCAAAGCTTCATCTGCTCAATCTGGATAGCCTGCTTCCTGTAATCAAGCCACTATACTCCGGTTTAGGCCGCCCCGCCAAAAACCAACAAGGAATTTTTCGTTCCTTGGTACTAATGCTTGATTTCAAAGAACATTCTATCACAAATTGGGCACAAACTGTAGCAAACGATTCTCTTTTATTTAATCTTTGCGGCTTTGATAGTAAAACCGCACCCGGGGCATCTTCCTATTACGATTTCTTAATCCGTCTCTGGCAATCCGACAGGTCTGAACATGTTGAGCGAAAGCTGCGTCCAAAGAAGTTTTTATCCAGGCCTAGAAAAAAGTTAAAAGCTAACGAGAAACTACCACCTAAACACTCTGGTTCTGTAAAAAAACTTGTACAGCGTGCGATAAATGGACGACTGCCAAATATCAACCCGGCTAAAATCATGCAGCAGTTGTTGGCTCGGTGTGTAGTAGATCAGTCTGCTGAAATGGGGATATTAGGCAAGACTTCAGCTTTATCCGTGGCTTTTGATGGTTCTCCATACTATTCAGGTGCTAGCCAGTACGGTGTAAAAGTATGCGATTGTCGCTCCAAGGGCATCTACAACTGTAAATGCCCAAGAAAATATTCTGATCCCGATGCCAGATGGGGTTGGGATAGTTACCGCGAACAATGGTTCTTTGGTGACACCCTTTTTAACGTAACCGCATCTGACAGCCCATATGATTTACCTATATACCTTCGTATGGCCCAAGCCAGCCGCCATGACAGCATCACAACCGTTTTTGCTTTAAGTGATATTCACTCACTTTACCCTAACATTAAATTTAAGAACTTCCTTGCAGACGGTGCCATGGATAGCTACTCTATTTATGAATTTGTAGACAGCTATGACATGATCCCTTTTATACCGCTGGACTCTCGTACGAAATCAAATATGAAATCTGAGCATCCGGATGTTGTTTGTTTCGATAACAAGGGCAGACCTGTCTGCAAAGGTGGAATACCTTATTGTAACTGGGGTTATTCAAAACCCAAAGGAATCAAATACAGGTGCTGGTTTGCGTGTCGCGGAGAAGAACCGCCACCCAGTTGCAAATGCTCTCAAAGCGCCTATGGGAAAACGATCTATATTAAGCCAAGGGACGATAGGCGTCTTTTTACTCCTGTTCCCCGCCATACAGATGCTTTCAAGGATGAATTCAAGAAACGAACATCTGTGGAGCGCTCCAACAAAAGAATGTTCATTGATTATGCTATTGAAGATGCCCGCTCCCAAAGCACTATGATGCGGTTTGCTTTTGCTGCTTTTTCTGTAATTAACATTCACCTGGATGCATGGATCAGGCACAAACAATTTAATATTTTGAAGCTGTTGCTCGAGGCATCCTAAAAGGC
>JAAXKN010000118.1 GCA_025612375.1 Ignavibacteria bacterium | reverse complement strand
GTT
Source organism: Ignavibacteria bacterium (assembly GCA_025612375.1). NCBI lineage: Bacteria > Pseudomonadati > Ignavibacteriota > Ignavibacteria > Ignavibacteria bacterium. Next base: position 1,531 of record JAAXKN010000118.1, on the reverse strand, counting down.
TGAGTCCCGGGACGTGGTGTAAAAAGTGAACGGTGACGTTATGAGAAATGGCCATTGTGGGGATTCCTCTAAGTGGGTGTAGCTGGCAAGAAACATCCCAAGGAGGACCACAATGGCCAATAACAGTATGACCATTCTCGAGCTGTTCCATAGGTTGGGTGCGACGAAAGACGTTGACTTTTTGCGGGAAGGGGTTAAGGTACTGGCCCAGGCCGTCATGGAACTCGAGGTCAAGGTGAAGACCGGGGCCGACAAGCACGAGAGAACCGCAGAGCGTAAGGTGTACCGGAACGGCTACCGTGACCGCATTTGGGATACCCGGGTTGGCAGCATTGACCTCAAGATCCCCAAGGTTCGGGAGGGGTCCTTCTTCCCGTCCCTTCTGGAGCCGCGGCGGAGGACGGAAAAGGCCCTGTTGACCGTGGTGCAAGAGGCATACGTCCACGGCGTAAGCACGCGGAAGGTCGACGACTTAGTCAAGAGCCTTGGCCTCGAAGGCGTGAGCAAGAGCGAGGTTTCCCGGATTTGCGCCGAGCTGGATGACCTGGTCGAGCAGTTCCGCAACCGTCCCCTCGATGCGGCCTACCCGTATCTCTGGCTGGACGCTACATACATCAAGGTCCGAGAAAATGGGCATGTGCTTGGTATGGCGGCCGTGGTTGCGGTCGGCGTCCGCTCCACAGGCGAGCGTGAGGTGCTGGGCCTTGACCTGGGGCCAGCTGAAGACCGCACCTTCTGGCTCAGCTTCCTGCGAAGCCTAGTGGCGAGGGGCCTACACGGGGTGCGGCTGGTGATTAGCGACGCCCACGAAGGCCTGAAGGGGGCGCTGAATGCCGCACTAGGTATGGCCACCTGGCAACGTTGTCGGGTGCACTTCATGCGCAACGTGCTTTCGCAGATCCCCAAGGCGGCCCAGAACGTCGTAGGGGCAGCTGTCAGGTCGATCTTTGTACAGCCAGACCAGGAAGCCGCTCGTGAACAACTGCGCCGAGTTGCCGATGGTCTCCAGGACAAGTACCCCAAGGTTGCGGCTCTGCTGGACGACGCTGCTGAGGACGTCCTGGCCTACATGGCCTTCCCTTCCGAACATCGCCGGCAGATCCACTCCACAAACACCCTGGAACGGCTGAACTTCGAGATTAAGCGCCGGACCGATGTGGTCGGGATCTTCCCTAACCGGGCAGCTGTAATTCGACTGGTTGGTGCCGTTCTCGCGGAGCAGAACGACGAGTGGCTGACGGGCCGGCGGTACTTCAGCCAGGAGTCCATGAGCAAACTCTCCGAACTCGGAACACCGCCCAACGTCAGCGGACTCCTGGCCGCCGACTAACCCCACTGTTACCACCCACCAGAGGAACCCACAACGCACCACCAGGACTTTACTGTGAGTGCGGGCGTGGTAGGCTTACTTGCCATGGCCGGCCCTTACAGGGCCCGGCTGCAACCGGCCTTCACCACGCCCGCAGAGGCTCACAGTCAAGTCCTGGCGAATGCCACTGACCGTTTTTACACCATCTCCTGGGACACGACC
>JAAXKN010000117.1 GCA_025612375.1 Ignavibacteria bacterium | reverse complement strand
ACGTTCGTAACTATTTAGGTCCCATTTTTTGGTATTAATAATTAGGTGAAAAGTTCTTACCTAATTTATGTGGAAGAGAAAATAAAAAATATAGACAACAGGCTGGAGCATCTTGAGAATAAACTCCAGGGACTATTCTTAAGGATCGATAATCTGGAAAAGGAGAATTTAGATCTTCGTAAGGAGAATCAGTTTCTCCGGCAAGAGAATCTCAGATTAGGTGAGGAGAATTCGGATTTAAGGGCACGCCTGAAAATAAACAGCACCAACAGCAGTAAGCCTCCTTCAAGTGACGGACTGAGTAAGAAGCCGGCCTTTCCAAGACAAAAAGGGGGGAAAAGAGGCGGACAGGAGGGCCACGAGGGTAATACTCTAAAGATGAGTGATAAGCCCGAGGCTGTCGTTCTCTGCAGGCCTCCTGAGAGATGCAGCAGGTGTGGCAGTGATCTAAGAGGTATTCAGTACAATGTAGTATCACGCCGTCAGGTAATGGACCTGCCTGAGCCCAGACTGGAGGTAACAGAGTACAGGCTGTGCGAGTGTATATGCCCCATCTGCAGTAAAGAACAGCCTGGCACTTATCCTCCTGAGGTCAGGGCTCCGGTGCAGTATGGAAATAAGATAAGGGCCATTACGGTTCTGCTTAATAATGAATATAAGATGCCATATGAAAAGATAAGTCAGCTGTTTAATGATCTTTTTGGCTATAGTATCAATGAGTCTACAATTGTTTCTTCGAATGAGGCCTGCAGTAATAATTTAACTGAATCAGAACAGGTCATAAAGCAGGCTGTTATAGACAGTCCGGTTGTTCATTTTGATGAAAGCGGAATCAGGGTTGATGGGAAAATCAGATGGCTGCACAACAGCTCGACTGAAAAGTACACTTATATCTTTGCCGATCTGTATCGTGGCGTAAGGGCCCTTGAGAGCAGGAAGTCACTGATAAGGCAGATATCAGGCTGGGCAGTACATGACTGCTGGGGTGCTTATTTTATGTACGACAATTTTAAGCATGCCATATGCGGAGCACATATTATAAGGGAGCTAAGATTCCAGGAGGAAATAAAGAAGAGAAAGTGGGCCTGTAAGTTTAAGAATTACTTACTCGATCTTTATAAGATGCCCTATGAAGAAAGAGTGAGAAAAAGGGTGGAAATTGAGAATAGATTTGATGAACTATGTCATCTGGCAGATCAGGAGGAACCGCCTCCCTCAAAGACTGTGTGTCCAAGATATGAAAAAACCGGGAGGACTAAAAAGACACAGGGCCGGAATTTGTTTGAAAGAATGCTGAAGTTAAAGGAAAGTATACTCGCATTTGCCTTCAATAAGGAGGTCCCCTTTACAAACAATCAGGCCGAACGGGATATACGTCCGGCCAAAATTAAGCTGAAAGTATCCGGCAGCTTCAGGAGTCTTCATGGGGCTGAATGTTATGCCAGAATCCAGGCATTTATATCGACCACAAGAAAACATAATCTGCCTGTCTATCAGGAATTGTGCGCTGTCTTTAAGGGATATTCCTTTTTAACTATGACTACTACCTAAATAGTTACC
>JAAXKN010000116.1 GCA_025612375.1 Ignavibacteria bacterium | reverse complement strand
CTTTTTATTTACCTGCAAAAAATTCAGGGGAACTTGACTTTGCACATTTCCTGGGACCTTCCCCCCCCACGTTGAACGTTGAACGTTTTTTTTGTAATTTTAATTATGCATAAACATTACTTAACCCTCATCTCCTTCTGCCTTTTTGTGCAGATCAGTTTTGTTCCCGTTTCAGGCACCGGAACATATGTATTTGCTCAGACGAATACTTCCGGCGAAAACACAAAGAAACCCCTGGAACTCATAAAAAGCGATTTCAATACTGCCGTTGACGACGGCGTAAAGCTCGCAAAAGCACCTTTTCATTTTGATGGCAGGGATTGGCTTACTTTTGGCGGCGTCGTGGGTACTACAGCACTCGCTTTTACTGTGGATGAGGATGTAAGGGACTTTATGCACCGCAACCATACTGACTTTCTGGATAATTACACCGTAATCGGAAGACAGTACGGCGAAGTTGTTACAGCCGGACTGATTTCGGGAGTGGTCTACCTTGGCGGACTTGCAGCCGGAAGTACTGACGTTCGCGAAACAGGCCGAATGATGATTGAAACCCTGGCTTACGCCGGAATCGTTACCACAGTACTCAAGTCAGCCTTGGGGCGTTCACGCCCATACCTGAATGAAGGAGCTTTTAAGTTCAGGGGCCTCCAGTTTAAAAACGAACATATATCGCTTCCTTCGGGCCACAGCACCGTCGCTTTTGCAATGTCTTCAGTCCTGGCCGCAAGAATTAACAATACATATGCCTCCATTGGGCTATACAGCCTCGCTGCTTTTACAGCTTTCCAGCGCATGTACGACGATAAGCACTGGCTATCAGATACCATACTTGGCGCTGCAATCGGGCATTTTATCGGGCAGGCTATTGTTAGCTACGGATCAAAAGATAATTCCGGTATCTCAATGCACCTCCAGCCCTCAGTTTCCCCCTACGGCTTTGCGGTCATTATCCCTTTGTAAGCCTCTGTGTGTTATATGAATTGTTAACTTAGAGCATTTCGCATTCCATACAAAAAACAATGCTTGGCGGTTTCATATTTGTAGCCGTCGGCGTATATTTGACATGGTTAATATTAAAGCAGTTCCTGCCGTCCCCGGGCACGCTGTTTTAACTTAAAAATCCCATTCTAAATCAGATATTCTTTCATTAATTAAATACTTTATATGAAAATTAATACTAAAATATCCGCCTTTTTACTTTTTTTGTTTTCGTTTCATACTGCTCCGTCATATGCCCAGATGAAACCTGTTGAAGAGAGAATCGATTCGGTTATGCACCTGATGACTCTCGACGAAAAAATCGGCCAGCTTAACCAGCTTAGCGGGGACTGGGAACAGACGGGGCCTATTACCAATTCCGGAAATAAGCTCGAGGATGTTAGAACAGGCAAAATCGGATCAATGCTGAATATTATGGGATTTGAGCATACAAAAGCCCTCCAGGAAGCTGCCATGAAGTCCCGGCTTAAAATTCCTCTGCTTTTCGGTCAGGACGTAATCCACGGCTACCGTGTTACTTTCCCGATCCCTCTTGCCGAGGCCGCAAGCTGGGACATGGATGCAATCT
>JAAXKN010000115.1 GCA_025612375.1 Ignavibacteria bacterium | reverse complement strand
ATCCTTTTACCGGACAACAATAATTTAATGTTTTTTTCACCTTAAATTATTCCATTTTTTTGTCCAGTTTTTGGGGGGAACTATATGGATAAGTTCAGTCTGCTGTTTGAGGTCAGAAAGCTTCTGTGCGGTAAAATCAACAATAATGCAGTGGACAGACTCAATTTGATTTCTTTCACTCAGAAAGGGAATGCTCTCCAGAATAACGTAAAGGTCCATTCCTTTTTCGTTTCTCAGCTGAAAAGTATGGTCCTGCCTTTTTTTTGTTTTTTGTACCCTTTTAATGTACGAATCAAAGGAACTGCGGTATTTCGGATGGACAAATTCCCTTAAAGGTTTGCCTATTAAGTCCTTTGATTTTCTTTTTAGAATTTTAGATGCTGTAGGGTTAGTCTGCTGAATTATAAACTCTGTATCAAACACGATAATGCCTACCAGGGATGAATGCTGCAGTTCAGCATATTTCAATTCAGCTTCATCTTGTTTTCTCTGGTTTTCCATATAATCCGAATACTGGAAGTTTTTTTCATTTCCTGACATTGGCTATCCAATTTTGTCTGAAGACTAAAGAAAGTAAATTGGTCAATAGGGAACCTTCCATAGTTCCCGAATATTAGGAAAATATGCTTTAAATTATAAAAAATCAATTCCCCCGGAATTGGCTGCTTCCGCTTTCCCTGCTTCTGTTCACATCCCATACAAAGCCAATCTGGTATGCCGCTCAAGCATAAAAGCTCCTTTGGATAGCGAAGGATTTTAGGAAAAGACCCGGGCTGAATTGACTTTGGACATGGGCAGGTCACGGATGAATCCGCAACCTGCAAGCTCAACGATCGGAAATGTGGATACAGAATGCTTAGAATATCAATTCATTAATTCTGTTTTTATCCATTATCTTATCCAGGTTTTCCTTGATTTTCTCTTCGTCCCAATCCCACCATTTAAGTTCAAGAAGCCTGGAAATTACATCGTCCGGGAATCTCTTTTTAATTAGTTTAGCAGGCATACCGCCGACGATAGAGTACGGTTCAACATCTTTAGTAACTACAGCCCTCGAAGCGATAATCGCCCCGTCCCCAATTGTTACACCGGCCATGATAACAGCTTCAAAGCCGATCCAGACATCGTTACCTACAACGATATCGCCTTTGTTATCCCACGATTTTGTAACAGGAACTTTTAAGTCCCATTCATCAGCCAGAACGGGGAAAGGGTAAGTTGACAGTGAAGATAAAGTATGATTTGCGCCATTGAAAAGAAACTTTGTCCCCTGGGCAATTGAACAAAACTTCCCTATTTTAAGCCTGTCGTTATTGACGTAAGGATAATGGTAGAGCACGCATTTCTTTTCAAAATCCTGAGCATTTTCAATATCGTAATAAAATGAATAATCGCCTATCTCAATAAACTCACTTTTCACTAAATTTTTAAGATAGACAGTATTTTTGTCGCCCTGCCGAGGGAACAATAAACCTTTGTTCGGCATACCTGCACTCCGCAATAAAAATTATTTTTCCATTCATAAAAAGCCAGACACAAACTAAAGCAATTGTTATAATAAATTCAAATA
>JAAXKN010000114.1 GCA_025612375.1 Ignavibacteria bacterium | reverse complement strand
CAGACTGTGTGAAAACTCACCTCAAAACAGTGCAAAAACCGCCGTCTTAGCAGTTAAAAACTAGATATGGCATGCGGTATATTACACCTTGATGTCAGACTAAAGAGAGAATCAGTACCCTTATACAAGTACTGCCTCTCTTTTTTGATTAAGTATTTCGAGTAGTTTCTGAATTCCGAGTACACTAATGGCACGTTTCATATTGTATGCCAAAAACGCCATTGCCATTTCAGCTACAACAGTAGCTTTATCTTTGGTTAGAAAATAGTAGGCTCCCCAACCCCGTTTAACAGTGCCAAAGGGATGCTCCACAATACATTGCCTTAACCTGTATTTATCACGGTTAGCTTCCGTCCGGTAGTTGATGGTATCCAGGAAGTCTTGGTCTATATGCCGAAAGATAGCTCTGCCCTTTTTACTTTTGGTACAGCACTTCCTGAATTCACAATTACTGCAGGCATCATAATTTCTGTAATCATAACCGATGATTTTTTCTCTTTCCTTCCTTACTCTTCCTTGAAACAATTCTTTATTTGCAGGGCATATATATACGTTCTTGTCTTTATCGTATTGAAATTTATCTGAGTAAAAATCCCTATCGCCTGTACTGTTACTGCGGGTCTGTGTGGCTACATAAGGGGTAATTCCTTTCTTTATACATTTTTTTAAGTCATCTGCTCTGTAATAGCCTTTATCCGCTAAAACCTCAAACTCTGCATCCTTAAAGAGTTTTTTCGCCCGAAGGGCCATATTGTCCAGCTCACCCAGATCGTTCGGATTATTTGTTACCTTGAAATCTAGAATTAGCTTATGCTTAGAATCTACAGTAGTCTGTACATTGTAGCCTACTTCAACATTTTTGTTGTTGCCCATCAGGCGGGAGTCAGGATCTGTGGTTGATACTTCACTTTCTCCTGCCTCTTCTAATTTCTCTTGGAGTTCCTCATATTTTATCTTGCGGCCTTCAAGTTCTTTTATCTTTTTCTGGATTTCCTCTTTGGTAAATTTCCTGTCATTAGCCTCAGCAGCATCATTCTCATCCAATTCTTTCAAGTATTCATCTATCCTATCTTCTATATACTTAAGATGCCTTTGCAGCTTTTGGTCGTTGTAATTATTCTTTTTCGAGTTACAAGCCCGAAATTTAGAGCCATCAATTGCTACAAGCTCTTTGCCATATAGCCCTAGTTCAAGGCTTAGTTTGGTAAACTCCTTAAAAACCGCTTTTATTCCTTTTGCATTGTCCTTCCTGAAGTCGGCTATTGTTTTGAAATCCGGTTTCAGGTCTTTTAACAGCCATATCACTTCAATATTTCTATATGCTTCTGTTTCGAGTCTTCTGCTGGACTTTATCCTGTTGGGCATGCCGTAAAACAGCAATTTTAAAATATCTTGGGGCCGGTATGGAGGCCTTCCTGTTTCTTTACACTCTGCATTACGAAAGCCTAGTTTCTTCAGATCAAGGCTCTCGATAAATGCATCCAACACCCGTATAGGATTGTCTTCTCCTACATATTCATCTATACTGGTTGGTAGAAAAGTTATCTGATTTCTGTCCATGCCCTCAATATGCCTCATTACATTAACCCACCTTTTCGACTTGATCCAACATAATTAT
>JAAXKN010000113.1 GCA_025612375.1 Ignavibacteria bacterium | reverse complement strand
ATCGAACCCGGAGATAGCTGGTTCTCCCCGAAATAGCTTTAGGGCTAGCCTCGGGGGATGTCATGCGGAGGTAGAGCACTGATTGGGCTAGGGGTCTTACCAGATTACTGAACCCGTTCAAACTCCGAATACCGTATGATTACCCCGGGAGTCAGACAGTGGGGGATAAGCTTCATTGTCGAAAGGGAAACAGCCCAGACCCTCAGCTAAGGTCCCCAAGTACGTGCTAAGTGGGAAACGATGTGGGATTGCATAGACAACCAGGATGTTGGCTTAGAAGCAGCCACTCATTTAAAGAGTGCGTAATAGCTCACTGGTCGAGTGGTCCTGCGCGGAAAATGTAACGGGGCTCAAGCACGACACCGAAGCTAGGGATTTCCATAGAAATATGGGAGTGGTAGGGGAGCATAGTGTTCAGCAGTGAAGTCGTACCGTAAGGAGCGGTGGAGCGGACACTAGAGAGAATGCAGGAATAAGTAGCGAAAAGACAGGTGAGAATCCTGTCCGCCGAAAGCCTAAGGTTTCCTGAGGAAGGTTCGTCCTCTCAGGGTAAGCCGGGACCTAAGCCGAGGCTGAAAAGCGTAGGCGATGGACAACGGGTTAAAATTCCCGTGCCACCACGGTCCGTTTGAGCAATGGGGTGACGCAGAAGGGTAGACCAGCCGGCTGATGGATGCCGGTCCAAGCGAGTAGGGTGTTTAGTAGGTAAATCCGCTAAACGTTAAGCCTGAGACGTGACGGAGTGCGAAATTTAGTAGCGGAATTGGTTGATCCCAAGCTGCCAAGAAAAGCCTCTAGCGAGGAACCAGGTGCCCGTACCGCAAACCGCCACAGGTAGGCAAGAAGAATATTCTAAGGCGCGCGAGAGAACCCCTGTTAAGGAACTCGGCAAATTGACCGCGTAACTTCGGGAAAAGCGGTGCCCCATGCTCGTGAAAGTTTTACACTGTAAGCGAGAAGGGGCTGCAGAGAAATGGCCCAGGCGACTGTTTACCAAAAACACAGGTCCCTGCAAAGTCGCAAGACGACGTATAGGGGCTGACGCCTGCCCAGTGCCGGAAGGTTAAGGGGAAGGGTCCGACTTTTAGTCAAAGCTCTGAACTTAAGCCCCGGTAAACGGCGGCCGTAACTATAACGGTCCTAAGGTAGCGAAATTCCTTGTCGGGTAAGTTCCGACCTGCACGAATGGCGTAACGATCTGGGCGCTGTCTCGACGGGGGGCTCGGCGAAATTGTATTACCGGTGAAGATGCCGGTTACCCGCGGTTAGACGGAAAGACCCCGTGGAGCTTTACTCTAGCTTGGCATTGAGTTTTGGTAAGCAATGTACAGTATAGGTGGGAGACTTAGAAGCCAGGGCGCCAGTCTTGGTGGAGTCGACATTGGGATACCACTCTTTGGTTACTGGAATTCTAACTTCAAGCCGTAAGCCGGATGAAGGACATTGCCAGGTGGGGAGTTTGACTGGGGCGGTCGCCTCCCAAAGTGTAACGGAGGCGTCCAAAGGTTCCCTCCGCGCGGTTGGAAATCGCGCTTCGAGTGCAAAGGCATAAGGGAGCTTGACTGCGAGACTGACAAGTCGAGCAGGGACGAAAGTCGGGCTTAGTGATCCGGTGGTTCCGAGTGGA
>JAAXKN010000112.1 GCA_025612375.1 Ignavibacteria bacterium | reverse complement strand
GTCCAGAACAGAAAAATGATGCTCGTGAAGTAACACGCTCTGAAAAGTAAGTTAATGAAAGCCCTGAAGGAAAATACCAATTCCCTCAGGGCTTTCCTGTTTTATGTTTACTTAAGAACAGATCTTTTTTTTGTATACATAGCCTCTGCTGAAGACTCAAAAAATAAAATAATGAAAATTGTAAGTATCTTAAAAATAAGGATTTAGGGCATTATTTTGTCTCCTCCACATTGATCAGATGCTTAATATTAGCCAACAATTAAAGGGCTCAAAGTGAATGAAAGTTTGATTTCAGCCCGAAATTAAAGTTAACCCATGTGGCACCCGAGTTGCCTTAGTCTAGTCACGATCAATTATTTAAGGAATGAAATGATGACTAAGATTACGACTAGAGGCCTCGTTATAAGCTTGTTCCTCAGCATACTTACTCTGCAGATATTTGCACAGAGTAATAACAAATCCGCAACAGGTAGCTCTGCTGCAGCTTTGTTAGACGTATATTCAATGCCCGCTACACTTCATCAGGAACTGACAGGAAAGAATACTCCGGCAACAATAACACCGATTTCAAAGATGTCAGTCCGTGTAGCAAGAGGGGAATTTGAATCCCTTTCACTTTTTATCCAGCCCAAGGGGCAGATAAATAACATTAAGTTTAACTGGACAGACTTCAAGAACGGTTCAATGACAATTCCTGCCAACCGTATGGATGTTTCAATTGTTAAGGTATGGTATCAGTCAGGCTACAAATCAGATATCGCTGAGACCGGTGTTATTAAGCACTTAACTCAGGAACTCCTTGTAAAGAATGATAACCTGGTTAAGGTTGACTATTCTGCACAGACCAATTCTCTTCTTTGTACAAAAAAGTCAGACGGCTCACAGTACTACCAGAATATCAGCGACCCGGGTGCTACGTTCCCGACAAATGACGTTACTGTAAAGGATGCCGACACACTTCAGCCTTTCTCTCTGGATGGATCAACAAACAGACAGATCTGGATGACAGTCCACGTTCCTGACAACACTCAGGCTGGAAAGTATACCACAACCATGACAATCACCAGTGATCAGGGAACTGTAACATCTTTCCCGATTGAAATTGAAGTTCTTCCTTTTGACCTGGATCAGTCACGCCTTACATACAGCATCTATTATCATGGTTATGCTGATAAGTGGGTTGACGTTCCTTTCAATTACAACACGAAAAACTTGGATGAGTACAGAAGGGAAATGCAGGATCTGAAAGACCACGGTGTCCTTTACCCGACTACTTACCAGATACTCCAGAACCTGGATATGGATCTCCAGATAAGAAAAGAAGTCGGCCTTCCTATGGATAAGCTCTTTACACTCGGCCTTGGAACCGGTAACTCAACTAATACTTCAGACCTGAACAACCTTAAATCACAGGTTCAGCAGTGGAAAAACAAGATTGCACAGTACGGTGGGAAAGAACTCTATGTTTACGGCATTGATGAAGCACGCGGAAGCCAGCTTACAAGCCAGAGAGCAGCATGGAACGCCGTTCATGAGGCAGGCGCTAAGGTATTTGTCGCTGGCTACTATGAAACTTATGACGCAATGGGAGACATACTTGACGTTGCTGTTATCCAGCAGGACCTGAAGCCCGATCAGGCTCAGAAGTATCATTCAAAAGGAAATAAGATCTACTCATATTCCAACCCCCAGGTAGGACAGGAAAACCCGGAACTCTACAGAAGAAACTTCG
>JAAXKN010000111.1 GCA_025612375.1 Ignavibacteria bacterium | reverse complement strand
AACAGGAGGTCGCAAAAAAAAAGTAGGGAGGGAAAAACCCCCCCCCCCCTCCCTTTTTTTTTCCCTTTTTTTTTTCCAACTTAAACACCCATAAAACGCCCGTAAAACCTAAGGGACCTAAGAGAGGGTATAGGTGGCCCGGGTCCGGTGCCACCCACGCCCAACTCTGCGGCCCAATAGGCACAGCCCACGATAAAACGCCCAATAGGGACCCACCAACTTCCAACCACCTACCCATTAAAACCAACTTCAACATTGGAAGTTCCGTTAAAACGCCCGGTAAGAGGCAAACAAAAAGGCGCCATACGCGCCTATCTGTTCATTACTTAACTTTAAGCCCCGATGCTTCGGCTAACCACACGACTACATCTGCATATTCACACCCAGCGACCCCTAACTTACCCAATTCAAGTGCTGTATCAAAAGCCCTACACACTTCACCGGCATAAAATCCCAAATCTTCAATACTCATATCGAGCTTACCTACTATCGCACTGTATTCTTCCGTATGTATGTACTCATTAATCATGTCCGCCGTATCAAGACAAATCGCATATACCGTCTTCACGTCATACTTATCGAGCACTATCAATTCCTTCCTAGTCTCGCACCCTATAACATAATCCGCATAATTGCACCTTATTTTCTTCTTCCTATCGGGAAACTCAATATAGCGCCATCCATTGTATTCCGTACCTTTGAACCACCTCTGAATTTCGTTGATCATGCCCGCCCCGTAGAACCCATTAACGAGCACCGCCTGATGTAACGCATCTAAACACTCACTCTTACTATCCCTTGCTGTTTGTTCCATGATAAACCTCCCGTAAAATTTATTATAGGTTTCCCCTATAATTATATTATATACTATTCTCATTGGGATAAGCAATCCCGGAAGTTATAAGTTTTTAGAAAGTGCCACCAACCTTCGTGGCCCAGCAAGCACCGCGGCCCAACTCCGCCGCCCAACTGGGAATCCCACCCTTACAAATAGGAATGCCCACTAAAACCCCAATAAAAAGGACTCTTACGAGTCCCTTCTATTTATTCCTAATGTTTTCCCACTTCGGAACGCGCACTCATGTCGTACTTCTCCAATGCGTCAAAATATTTGTCCCTAGCTATTTTGGCCCTACTTAAGTCCTCACGTAAAAGTTTCAATGTATCATCCAATGAACGAAGCTCCTCATAGTAATCCGCTACAGTACCATCTACTGTTTCCTCGTTATACTCCTTATCCTTTAACAACCCCTTAACTTCGTTCTGGCGCCTTGCTAATTCATCCCAATAGGCTTGCCTACCAATTGCGTATGTCTGCGAAGGCTCAACTATAACACCCTCATCTTCTGTCAACACATCGACCAACTCATTAAGCTCTTTCAGTTCGTCCCAATGTTCTTTCATCAGGTCTTCCTCACTCTGTCCATCAACAAGTACTTCCAAATCCACCACAATCCTGTCCAATAACTTCTGTCTTTGTTCCAAATTCAGTTCCATACTTTACCTCCCAATATAATTTTATTATAGGTATCCCTATAATTATATTATATAATACCTTTCATGGAAAAAGCAACCCCGGAACTGAAGGTTTTTAGAAAGTGACACCACCCATTAACCCCTAAAGCCCGTTAAAACTCTAACTGGTAGATAGAGATGGGCGACGGCAGCCCGCCCCCGGGTCACTGATGGTGTGGATTGCACAGATTCGATTATTGTGAACCTGTAAAATATTAATGAAAATGCTGGCATTCTTTTTATGCATTATCTGTGTAATCGATT
>JAAXKN010000110.1 GCA_025612375.1 Ignavibacteria bacterium | reverse complement strand
GAGAGCTCTCGGAAACTAAGTAATGTAAAGTGAAAATTTATACAAAAGTTGATTGCTGGGATTTCTCGAAAGATGTCTTTAAAGATAGGCATGAAAAGAAAGCCTCCCATAAGCAGGCTTTTAAAAAATATCAGGTTCAATGGTCAAGCAGCATCCTTTTTGGCTTTCTTGATACGAGCATCAAGGTGGATGTTGATTCCAATCATCATAGTGAAAAAGGAATACCTCTTTTTGCCGCGTATTCTCATATCATGCAGGTGATAGTCATTGAGTACCCGGTTATTAACTCGCTCTGAACAGGTTCTGGTGCTGAAGATTTCTTTCCATTCCTTGCTTCCTCTCGGAACAAGCGGAAAAAGTCGGATATCCCAGTCCGGTTTAGTATATACCACCCGACCATAATCAGAGGGTGAACAGGGAATAACAAGAGGACATTCATCTATGCCACCACATTTGGCGGGGCATCGCCATTTGTGGCGGGAACGTCCTTTACAGAAACCCTGGCAGACCATTTCTAATCCTGCTTTGCAAAGAGGAACCCCCTCACTTGTGAATTCGATAGTCTGTGGAAGCGATTCAGGGTGACCACGGTTAGAATTCAAGTCAATAAAGGGAATGATATCCCGAGTTTTGCAGAGTTCATAGGTTGGGTAATTATCATTTGCAGAATCAAGGCAGAGATTTTTGATTGGAATATTGGGGTTCAGCTTCCTGAATTCTGATAAGGCCACAATCGCACTGACACTGTCATGGCGTTTGGCATCAAGAAAGCGGATATGTAGAGGCAGGTCGACATGATATTCCGGATTATAAGCAGAAAGCATGTAAAGAGTATATCCGAAATACCATACAGCAAGATCGCTGTCCCAACCGAAAGAAGCATCCGGATCAGAGAATTTACGGTCACATTTACAGTCAAAGATACCGTTTTTATTACAGTCACAGACCTTCGTACCAAGAGCATCACAATGACTGTGGACACAGGTGCCGTCACCGGCAATTGTAAGATTTTTTGTAGAGATGAGACCGAGATCAATGGAAGGGACAATGGCAATAAGCGAAAAAATCTCCTGTAGAAGTTTTTCGTAATGAAAAGGAAGCTCCTTATCTTTCAGAGTATAGGATACCATTTTCTTAACGATTTGAGGGTGACGGTTAGGAAGCTTTTTCCCTTTACCGGGCTTTTTCAAAGGCTTCTTATTTTTAGGGAAATGATAAAGATGCTTCCTGTCAGCCTTGTCAAGATCCTTATGTCGCAGCCACAGACGGTCAATGAAATCATAATAGGAACCCAATGGAGGAAGCTCATCCGAACTACACCCGATGAGGATAGCCAGAATATCATCACTCTTAAGGGTATTAACCCATGAATCAACACTGGTAAAACCACAGTCTAGCATCAGGATAAAAGAGCGGAAAATTTCCGGCTGGTGCAGCGCAGGTCTTCCTGTATGGCTGTAATAAGGGGCAAGATGAACGGCTAGCGGGTCAAGGTTCAGAGAAGTGAGTTTGGCAATAGAATCAGAATAAGAAATAAGTTTTTTGCGCTGTGATTCATTCAAGAGAGAAATAGCGTCAGAAATAAAAAGCTGATAATCAGCATGGGAAGTCCAGCTTTTCAGCATTGTGAAGCACCTCCAAAAAATGTATTTTTATAAGGGCTTCGCCGCAAATTTTTATACATTTGTCAAGGGGTTTTTGAAAAAATATGCAAAAAAGTTGGAGAAAAAGAAAGTAACATGAATCAATAAAAAAGAGCAAACTTGGGCTTTTCAGAGTTTCCGAGAGAGCTC
>JAAXKN010000109.1 GCA_025612375.1 Ignavibacteria bacterium | reverse complement strand
AAGTAGAGTAGATGACTGGTTTGAGGCTATCGCCCCAGCCACCCCTCATCGAACCGTGCGTGACCTTTTCGATCACACGGCTCTCCGATGCCCTTCACCGTCGGCATTCGCATTGCGAATCTTGACTACGGTTGCCAGAGATTTGAGTCCTCGATCTTGGAACCATCCGTGGGTGTAGCGCCCCACATGGTACTTCGACAACACTTTGTGCTTCTTGTTCAAGAACAAGCGCAGGCTGCCCTCGATGTACCAGTCCAGGTCCGCGAACCGCCAGTAGTCAGTGCCATACCCGTAGTAGGTGGCCCATCCTTCAATCTTGCGGTTGAGTTCCTGGATGAGCGTGGTTACCGACTCTTTCAGCCGGTGGCGCGGCCCGGTTACCCCTTTCACCTTCTGCCGGATCGCTCGTTCCGCTTTCCGACTCGGCCAGTGATTTGGGTAGTACCAATTCTTCGTACGGGCTTTTACCTTTCGGAAGTGAAATCCGAGGAAATCGAACCCCTTTTGCCCTTCCCAGAGGCAGACCAGTTTGGTCTTCTCCGGGTGGAGTTGCAGTTTCAGGCGCTCCAGCAGTATCCTGATTCCCTTCATGGCCCGTTCCGCTTCCCGCCGTGTATGGCTGAGTACTACGAAGTCGTCCGCGTAGCGAATCAGGGTTCCGAGATGCTTTCCCTGCTCCTCCCATGTCTCGTCAAGGTAGTTCAGATAGATGTTTGCCAGGAGCGGGGAGATGACGCCGCCTTGCGGCGTGCCCAGGACAGTGTCCCGGACCTCCCCATCCTCCATGACTCCTGCGCTCAGCCACTGACGGATGAGCTTCAGGATTCGGCGGTCGCTGATGCGCCGTTCCACCTTCTC
Organism: Ignavibacteria bacterium; assembly: GCA_025612375.1. NCBI lineage: Bacteria > Pseudomonadati > Ignavibacteriota > Ignavibacteria > Ignavibacteria bacterium. The sequence continues at coordinate 1,077 of JAAXKN010000109.1, read as the reverse complement.
CATGAGGAGACCGTGGTCGATATTGTCGAAGAAGCCGACGATATCCGCGTCGATGACGTAGTGCGCCCACCTCATGCCTTCCTGGATCGCCTTAACCGCCTGGTGCCCCGACCGTTTCGGCCGGAACCCATGCGAACACTCCCGAAAGTCCGCTTCGAATACAGGCTCGATGACGATCTTCGTCGCCATCTGCACGATTCTATCGCGGACTGCGGGGATGCCGAGCGGTCTGAACCGTCCGTCCGGCTTGGGGATATGCCGCCGCCGCACGGGTTGCGGGCGGTACTCCCCTTTCCAGAGCGTGTGGCGAATCTCAAGTAGGATTAGGTTCACGCCGTACTCCTCGATTTGCTTCAGGGTCTCCCCGTCCACTCCCGCGGCTCCGTCGTTCTCCTTGACCCGCTCCCAGGCCCGCTGCAGTACATCCATCCGATATACCTTGTCGTACAGGGCATGAAACCGTCGTACACGATTCTGCTTGGCCGTTCGGTACAGCACCCTCTGGAGTTCTCGAACTTTGTCACTGGTGTTGTTAGCGGACGTCTCCGCATTCACTCGCTCTTACCTCCATCCGATGCGTGGACAAAGCAGGGGTCCTTCCCTCCGGCGGGTTCTGTTGTCCTCGCCTTCCTCGGTACTATAACCCCCTCCGACTCCCTCCCGGCTGGTCGCCCTTTCGCCTCTCGGTTTATAGGCCCCCGTGCTTCCCGGCTTTCGCCGGGGCCGGGGAGGGTCTCCCCAGTTCCTCACTCTGCTTTCCTGGCATGCCGCTCTCCTTACGCCGGAGGGTTCTTGGGCGCTGCTTTCCAAGCTCTTTGCGCCTTCCATGGCCTTCGCCTTCACGGAACAGGCTCGGCTCCCTCTTGTCCCCTTGCGGGGTGTTTCTTGACGACGCTGCAAGATTCACTTGATGTTACGGCCTGTCAGTTTGCTAGCCCCACATGGGGACGTTGTCACGGCGCTTCAGCGCTGGGATTTCTCCTCACACTGGCCGTCAGCTACGGGGCGGCTTGGTCCTTACCCCGACCGGACTTGCACCGGCTAGCAGAAGCGAAGCTTACCTGGGCGCGCTCCGTG
>JAAXKN010000108.1 GCA_025612375.1 Ignavibacteria bacterium | reverse complement strand
AGCCCCCAGGTATTACTTCTCCCTGGGTGCCGATTTCTAAACCATACGGCCTTAATCGAGTAGGAGGAGGGCTTTAAGCCCTCCGACCTCTCACACCACCGTACGTACGGTTCACGTATACGGCGGTTCTTAAGTTTAATAAATCAATGTTATTTCTGTTTAGCTAAGATGTCAATCATCGATACGAGTCCGAGGCTGTCAAAGTACCGCTTTGGAAAGATCTCGTTCATGTGTGGCTGTCCTGAGTTCCACCATGGCCCACGGCCGTTTGAGGCCGAAGAGGCGGCTCTTTTCTCACTTATTCCCCGCTTCATCATGCTTAGCATTCTTGTTCTTGGCTTTTTCCATTGTTTCCATATAATCGTTCTCAGGCGTCGCCTTATCCATCCGTCGAGTTCCTCGGCAAACTGTTTCACCTCGGCAAGTCTGAAGTAGTTTATCCATCCTCTTATGAATGGAGTCAGTTCCTCCTTTATTAAGAATGACAGATTCCTTCCTCTTCCACGCCTGAAGATCTCCTTTGCCTTGGATTTGAACCTCTGGACTGTTTCCTTTGGTACCCTGATCCTTGCCTTCCTGTCCCACAGGAATGAATATCCCAAGAAGCTTCTTCTCTGTGCCTGGTCGACACCGCTTTTAGAGGGGTTGAGCTTAAGCCTCAGATTCTTTTCAAGGAACTGCCCTATCGATTTGAGCACCCGTTCGCCTGAGCGCCTGCTTTTGACATATATGTTACAGTCATCAGCATAGCGGCAGAAACTGTGGCCGCGCCTTTCCAGCTCTTTGTCGAGATCATCCAGAAGTATGTTTGACAAAAGGGGTGAAAGAGGACTGCCCTGTGGCGTTCCTTTTTCCCTTTGTCTTTCCACACCATGGCTCATCATGCCTGCTTTGAGGTATCGGCCTATAAGGGTGAGGATTTCTCTTTCCCTTATCTTCCGTCTTATCCTGCCGAGGAGCACGTCATGATTTACCTCATCAAAGAATTTCTCTATGTCCATATCCACGACATACTTTCTCCCTTCCATCTGGAACCTCTTTGCCTGAAGGATTGCACCATGTGCACTCCTGCCTGCTCTAAAGCCGTAGCTGAAGTTAGAAAATCCGGGATCGAATATGGGACTTAAGACCTGTTGGAGTGCCTGCTGGATCAGTCTGTCGAGCACGGTCGGGATTCCGAGCGTCCTCTCACCTCCAGAGGGCTTTGGTATCTTTACCATTTTAACCGGCTGGGGTTTATATCTCCCGCTCAAGAGCTCTTCTTTAATCCTTGGCCACTCCGTCTTGAGCTTAATTTTAAGTTCTTCCACAGTTATGTTATCCACGCCTGCGGAACCCTTATTGCTCAGGACTCTCTGGTAAGCCTTCGTCATATTCTCCCGGCTTACCACAATTTCGATTAACCTTAGCTTCGCTGAGGGCAGTTTCCCTTCCTCCGGTGCGGATTCAGCCATACCCACAGAAGTACCTGTGCTATTCCGCAGCACCCCTTCCTTCCGGGTTTCAGTTATTTCAAACTTCTTTCCTATAGCTTTATGTCTCCTTATTTCACAGAGGGTTAAAGGTTCTTTTCCCTTAAATTTAAGTTCGGCCCTTCTGTCATATTTCTATGACTTTACTATGGCCTCTGCTGACTTCTCTAATGTCATCTCATCCTCTTTCGAACATGATTATCTTTCCTTCTCGGGAAAGAAACGATTAGAGATCTCCCCGGGTAATGCACCTGTACTTTCACACTTATAGCTGCCGTATCTACATATGGAGATTCCGTGTAAGTACTGGACTTTAGAGATAGTTGCCTCCTCATCCTCTTCATATGCCTCGTATACGGTTTCTGTTCGTCAGCCCAGTGCTTTGCCTTCGGCTTCCTTCAGATTCCACCTCGCGGTGGACACCCTTGCCGTTTGGCTAATGGTTCCCCTTACCGGGCCCATTCAGGACTTTCACCTTAAAGAACAAGCGCCCTGCCGGGCGCACAACAAAAAAAGCAGAACGGACAAAATCCGTTCTGCTTTTTTTATATCCCAAATTC
>JAAXKN010000107.1 GCA_025612375.1 Ignavibacteria bacterium | reverse complement strand
CCCCTTAATCAGCGCCATAAAAACTCAGCTTGGGGGAGAAGAGATCCAGTAAAAACATTATTCAGGGATGTCATCAACCGCAGTCGATGACATCCCTTAAAATCATTTCATCAATATAAGTTTCTTTGTCGTAATACTTCCGCCGGATTCAAGCATGTAAATATATACTCCGCTTGGAAGGCTGCTTCCGTCAAACTTCACATAATAGCTTCCCTCAGGCTTATATTTATCCACCGGAACGGCAACCCTGTTTCCGAGTATATCGAATACTGTAATCTTTACGCGGCCCTCTTTTTTTATGGAGTACTTTATTGTTGTTGAAGAGTTGAAAGGATTAGGGTAATTCTGCATGAGGTCAAACACCTGAACCGCAGCAGGCTCCCTGCTTCCAACCGCCTCATATTCAATTTCCACAGTTTTGCCCGTGAAAGATATTTTATCTTTCCGGTTGTTATAATACATATTTAACCCGTTTGAACTAGGAGCCCAGGCATTATCCCGCTTCTCGAAAGCTTCACCTTTTATTGCGTTGCCATGATCGTCGTATGTATAAACGGATTTCATCCTGTCTGTGAAAGATCCCGATAAATTATATTGCAAAAGCTGAGCAGTCAGGTTTCCGTTACTGTCATAAGTGTAAATATTCATTGAAAAACTATCTTCTAAATAGGTGAGCCTGTTACCCGTATGGTCGTAAGTACTGCTTTGACTAAAGCTAAATACCCATTTCCCATCAATGAATACCTCGCATACACTGGTAAGAAAATTGTCATGGTCATCATAAGTGCTTGTGTATTTTTGATTTGGTATCCAGGCATTATCCTTCCATTCTTCATATAAATTTGTCAGCATATTCCCATAATTATCGTATGTGTAGGTCATTCTGAATGCTTTCGTCCAGATGCCATTCGACTGATTCTCATATACATAGGTGCGAATATTGTTGTTATTATCATAGGTAAAAGTATGTCTTATACTGTCAGCCCCTCCTTTATAAGGCCAGTATACGTCAAGCCTGGTAAGCTGATTCCCGTTTCCATCATAAGTAAAAACTTCCTTATAATGATTATGCCAGTCGCCATTCTCCCAATACTGCTCAAGAAAATCAAGCAGGTTGTCATATTTATCGTATGTATAAATAGTCCGGTCAACATTATCCCACTGGCCGTTATTCCAAAATAAATGAAGAGCATTTATGAGATTATTCTTATCATCATAACTGCTGACGGTTTTAGAATACATTTCCAGGCGGCCGTCTTTATAATTTTCAAGCAGCTCAGAGGTTTGATTCCCATTATTATCGTAGTCATAGGTGTATCTTCGAATAGTATCAACAAGAATCTTAACGGGCTTGAACATGCTGCCGTTTTGTTCAAAACTGTTGTTTTTTTGTATTCTGCTGGCTGGAGGAGCAGGGATGTTCAGTAGCCCTTTACTGCCTGAAATTTTGTGAGATAAAAGTTCCTCTTCCTCTAGTAAGGAATATCCTGGGAGTTTGTATTTTGTTCTGGCATCCTGCGGATATAAAATGACCTGCAGAATCAGTATTAAAATGCAAAAGGTCAAAAGGTTTTTCATTCTGGATTCCGGATTGACTCTGATTTCTTTTTTATAAAGAGCTGTAAATCTTAACTGAATGGTCCATTATTCTGCTGATGTAATATAACAAGAAAAAATTTATAAGTACAAGCATAAATGGAGCGCATAAAATGTAGCTTGTAGCCCAGAATGGACAGCCCTCTTTGGATAAAGAACAGAGGGCTGATGATTATCAGATCAAATTCAACGCACCCACACTTCCCAGAAGCATGTACACAAGTTTTAATTTATGCGGGGCAGTTCAGCGTTAAAAGGAACTGCTTTGGATAAGTGACGTCTGCGCCAAATTAAATTCTTAAATACCCGGAGCAGGCATACTCTGCTTCGGGCACTTTCGGCGCATAATTATCCGCTAGTCTGATTTAGTTGAATCCGGAACATATTCCAGTATATCTCCAGGCTGACAGTTAAGAGTCTTACAGATTGCTTCCAGCGTTGAAA
>JAAXKN010000106.1 GCA_025612375.1 Ignavibacteria bacterium | reverse complement strand
CAGTTCGGATTGGAGTCTGCAACTCGACTCCATGAAGTTGGAATCGCTAGTAATCCTGGATCAGAATGCCAGGGTGAATACGTTCCCGGGTGTTGTACACACCGCCCGTCACGCTATGGGAGTTTGTAATACCCGAAGTTGGTAGCCTAACCTTTTAGGAGGGGGCCAACGAAGGTAGGACAAGTAACTGGAGTGAAGTCGTAACAAGGTATCCCTACCGGAAGGTGGGGATGGATCACCTCCTTTCTATGGAGAAAGATTTATACGATATATGAGTGTGTCTTAACTTAAATTAAATGACAATTTTGCTTAGTTTTGAGAGATTATTCTCTCAGTTAGAGAAAAAATTTCTCTAAATAGTTCTTTGAAAACTTGATAATGTGGTAGTCTAACGTTCGCGAGGCGTTAGACATTAAAATAACTCACAAATTAGGAAAAATTTTTAAACAAACAAATGGTGATTAAATTGCTAAGGGCGTATTGTGAATGCCTTGGCACTAGAAGCTGATGAAGGACGCGACAAACAGCGAAATGCTTCGGGGAGTGGTAAGTACACTTTGATCCGGAGATCTCCGAATGGGGGAACCCACCTATGGTAATGCGTAGGTAATGTATACTGAATACATAGGTATATATAAGCAACCCGGTGAACTGAAACATCTTAGTAACCGGAGGAAAAGAAAGAAAAATCGATTCTCTTAGTAGTGGCGAGCGAAAAGGGAAGAGCCCAAACCAGTCTACGGACTGGGGTTGTAGGACCTTACATTAAGAGTTAGAAATTTATAGCATAGATAAACAAGTTGGGAAGCTTGACCGTAGTAGGTGATAGTCCTGTAATCAAAATGCTGTAAACTCTGTAGGGTATCCTGAGTACGACGAGACACGTGTAATCTTGTCGGAATCCGCGGGGACCATCCCGCAAGGCTAAATACTCTCTAGTGACCGATAGTGAACAAGTACCGTGAGGGAAAGGTGAAAAGAACCCCGTGAGGGGAGTGAAATAGATTCTGAAACAATACGCTTACAAGAAGTCAAAGCCCGTTAATGGGTGATGGCGTGCCTTTTGCAGAATGAACCGGCGAGTTAATTTATCATGCAAGGTTAAGTTGAAGAGACGGAGCCGAAGCGAAAGCGAGTCTGAATAGGGCGAATTAGTATGATGGATTAGACCCGAAACCGAGTGATCTAGCCATGAGCAGGATGAAGGTTTGGTAACACAAACTGGAGGTCCGAACCAACTAATTAGGAAACATTAGTGGATGACTTGTGGCTAGAGGTGAAATTCCAATCGAACTCGGATATAGCTGGTTCTCCCCGAAATAGGTTTAGGCCTAGCCTTGAGTTAAGTTTGTTGAAGGTAGAGCACTGAATAGGTGATGGCTCCGTCTAGGGGTACTGAACCTAATCAAACTCCGAATGTCAATAAATGTTTCTCAGGAGTCAGTGTATGGGTGATAACGTCCGTACGCGAGAGGAAAAGAATCCAGACCGCCAGTTAAGGTCCCAAAATTTATGCTAAGTGGGAAAGGATGTGGAGTTGTCAAAACAGCTAGGAGGTTTGCTCAGAAGCAGCCATCCTTTAAAGAGTGCGTAATAGCTCACTAGTCGAATGACACTGCGCCGAAGATGTACCGGGGCTAAGCATAATACCGAAACTGCGGATTCAAATATTTATATTTGTCTGGTAGGGGAGCGTTCTAAATGCGCTGAAGATAGATCGTGAGGACTGTTGGAGCGTTTAGAAGTGAGAATGCCGGTGTGAGTAGCGCAAGCTGGGTGAGAATCCCGGCCACCGTTTGCCTAAAGGTTCCTGGGGCAGGTTCGTCCACCCAGGGTAAGTCAGGACCTAAGATGAGGCTGAAAAGCGTAGTCGATGGACAACAGGTTGATATTCCTGTACCACCTATATAACAGATGGAATGACAAAGAAGGCTAGATTGAGCCAGTTAATGGATTCTGGTCTAAGCACAAAGACTGATATATTGGAAAATCCGTATATCGCTTCAGTTGAAGTGTGATGGTGAAGGAGACTTCGGTCTTCGAAATCAATTGACGCCAAGCTTTCAAGAAAAGTTTCTATGGTTAATTATATAGGTGCCTGTACTGAGAACCGACACAGGTGGGCAAGGAGAATATCCTAAGGTGAGCGAGAGAACTATGGTTAAGGAACTCGGCAAAATGACCCCGTAACTTCGGGA
>JAAXKN010000104.1 GCA_025612375.1 Ignavibacteria bacterium | reverse complement strand
GTGGTGCTCCCACAGTTGTGGGGTGGGGAGCTCCCACAGTTGTGGTGCTCCCACAACAGCGGAACGCCGCCTCGGCAACTTCGCACTCTACCCGAGTAACCTGGGAAACTAGGAAACTCACAGATTTTCCTAAGGGAACCTGTGAATCTGAGAAATTCATACTGTTTCCTAAGATAACGTGGGAAGTTGGGAAACTCGCAAAAATTTCTGTTGATTTCTGTTTTGGGATATTATATAATATAATTAAGAAAGAGCGATAAACAAAAAATAAATAAATGCGTAGGAGGTTAATGTATGAAACTGTTAAATGTTAAAAAAGCAGAAAACATCGACAGCATAGTAAAAAACATAATGGCAGACGAAAACAAAAGTAAAAGTGCTAAAATGAAAGAAATGTTTCAAGCAGGCCTGGAGGTAAAAGAAATAGCGGAGTTAATGAATGTAAGATATAACTTCGTGTACAACGTAACAAAGAACTTAATAATAACAGAAAGCTTACAGGTCGAGAAAGTCGAAAAAGAATCCAAAAAGGACATCGTGATAGAAATGCATAAGGCAGGCAAAACAAACATACAGATAGCGACGGAGTTAAAGACAAATTACAACTACATCTTCAAGATAGTAAAGGAATATAAAGCAGAACAGGAAGTAGCAGTTACAAAGTAAAGAGCGAGTTTAATCGCTCTTTCTTTTTTTTTTTTTCCTTTTTAGGGGCAAAGAGATGGGCGGCGGTGGCCCGCGGTAGCGTGGCACCGGGTTACCCGGTGAAACAGCGGACGCCGCGGCCACTTTCGCACGCTACCCGGTTCCCGTGCTAAACTGGGAAACCTGGTGATTTTCCTAAGGGAAACTGGGAATCTGGGAAAATCATATGTTTTCCCAAGGGAAACTGCGAAACAGTTTCCTACGCTAACGTGGGAAGTTGGGACAGTTTCCCAACTTAAACTGGCTTTTTGTTTTGGTTTATTATATAATATAATTAAGAAAGAACGAATTAAACATTTACAAACAAAAAATAATAATAACGTAGGAGGTTACCGTATGAAACTGTTAAATGTTAAAACAGCAGAAAACACAGACAGCATGGTAAAAAACATATTAAAAGACGAAAGTAAAAGTAAAAGTCAGAAAATGAAAGAAATGTTTAAAGCAGGCTTAGAAGTAAAAGAAATAGCAGAGTTAATGAACGTCAGATACAACTTCGTTTACAACGTAACAAAAAATTTAATAATAACAGAAAGCTTGCAGGTAGAAAAAGTTCAGAAAGAAAGTAAAAAGGATGCAGTAATAAAAATGCATCAGGAAGGAAAAACAAACATACAGATAGCAACCGAGTTAAAAACAAATTACAATTACATCTTCAAAATAGTAAAAGAATATAAAGCAGAACAGCAGACAGAAGTAAAGTAAAGAACGAATTTAATTCGTTCTTTCTTTATTTTTTTTTTCTTTTGGGCACGGTGGAGCGGGGCCTCGGTGGCCGCGGCGCCGGCCACTTTCGTACGCTACCCGAGTACCGTAGGAACCTGCAGCGCGCAGTTTCATCTGCTAAACGGTTAACCCGCTAAACTATTACAGTGTCGTAGAGTAAAGTGTAACACACTAAACTGGGAAAATCGGTGAGTTTCCTAAGGTAAAGTGTTACACACTAAACTGTAACAGTTTCCTACGGGAAGTTTGGACAGTTTCCCAAATTACAGTGGATTTTTTATTTAAGTTGTTATATAATATAATTAGAGGGAGGGAAATAAATTACAAATCCAAAATCCAAAATAAAATTTAGGAGGTTAACCCATGAAACTATTAAACAGTAAAAAACCCGAAAACTTCGACATCGTAGTTAAAAACATTATTAACAACCCGGAAACTTCCAAATCCAATAAAATGAAGGAATTGTTCCAAGCAGGGATGGAAGTAAAAGACATAGCAGAACTCCTCAACGTCAGGTACAACTTCGTTTACAACGTAACAAAAAACCTAGTAATAACACAGGGGTTGGAAGTGGAAAAGGTCCAAAAGGAATCCAAAAAGGACGACATAATAAAATTACACCAGGCCGGCAAAACCAACATACAAATTGCGACCGAGTTAAAAACCAATTACAATTACATATTTAAAGTGGTCAAGGAATATAAAGCGGAACAGGAGGTCGCGATAACAAAGTAGGGAGGGAGCAGGAATTAGAGTTATACTTGATGGTTCCTTAGGCTTTGCCAGCACTCA
>JAAXKN010000103.1 GCA_025612375.1 Ignavibacteria bacterium | reverse complement strand
AAGAGCAAGAACAGGCTTTAGAGTTTGTTAGGTGGTTAATGGCTTTACCTATTGAAAAAATCGCAATAGAAAATCCTGTTTCGATTATTTCTAGCCGGATTAGAAAAGCTGACCAGTATATTCATCCTTGGCAATTTGGACATGGAGAAGTTAAAAAGACAGGTTTGTGGTTAAAGAATTTACCGTTATTAGTTCCAACCAATATTGTTGAAGGCCGTGAAGCTAGAGTGTGGAAAATGCCTCCTGGTGTTGATCGTTGGAAAGAGCGGTCAAGAACTTTTCAAGGTATTGCAAATGCTATGGCTGAACAATGGTCTTAGTTCGTCTTACGATGATTAATCGACACAAGAAAATTTGTCGAAACAATTTGTCGGAATCTATCAGAATATGATAGGTTCTTTTTTGTCGTTTATGGTAGAATAATCCTTAGAACGAATGTATAGAAAAATAGAAAGGGTGTACAGAAATGTCGAAGGAGGAAAAAGAACATGGACGAGAATCAAGTGGAGGTAACAGTGGAAGTGACGGAACCGAATCCGTCCGAACCGACGGAACCCAATCCGAACCCGCCTCAATCAGTGGAGATGATCGTGGGAGCTCTAACGGCTCAAGTCGAACAGCTCCAGCAACAAGTCCAGGCTCTCGCTCAAACCGACGAGCGAATTCAGAATCTAGTGGAGGAAGTACAGCAGATTCAGAGATGGAGCCAGGAGGAGATACGGGAGATAGCGGAAATGATGTTCAAGGAAATGAGTCAGATGAGGAGCGACGTCGAAGAATTAAGCGAGAGCGAGACCGAGACTATCGAAGAAGAAAGCGTGAACTTGAGCGAGATTCCAGCGATACCGGAACCAGCGGAACAAGAGGAACCGGAGGAAGTACAAACGACAAGCAAACGTCGTCCTTGGTTCTTGTAAACAAACAGAAGGAACCGAAAAAGAATATCGTCAAACCGACCTCGACCAAGACCAAGGGAACCAGAAAAGGAAAAGCCGACGACGTGAACGCGGACGAATTGACCGCCTTTTTAATCGGCGTCTTTAATCTCCTGGGTGGTCTCATGGGAGGACATTGGTTTATTACCGAAGATGAGGCCGAGCAAATCTCGGAACCCTTGACTCGAATCTTAAACAAAATGAATAAGAAGAAGAAATCGAAAGTCAATGACTATATGGCCCCTATGTTACTCATTACCGCGATCGGCTCGATTATTGTCCCTAGACTCATGATTACCGCTATGGAATGGAGAGAAAAAGCCAATGAACGAAAACGAAAACAAAAACAGCTTACCCAATTTAAACCTAGTCCGGCAGAAACTCCAAGCCCTTCTCGAAGTGTGGGCGGAGAAACTTCCGGAGCTGATGACCGCGAACAAACCGGCGGGGACAACGGAGAAAATGCTCCTCAATTCCTTCCGACCGTTCCTTCCGAAATTGGCCTCCTCTTTAACGAGTAAGATTGATAGTCTCACAGACGAGGAGCTCGCGAATATGATCGTAAAATTGGAGAGTGCATTCGAATGGCTAAAAGCAGGCGATTAGTCATACAACCGAATGACCGGGCCGTCTTTGTCGGAAAGACAGGCTCGGGGAAAACCTTCTCGGCAAAAGCCTATGCGCGGGGGTTTAAAAATGTGATGGTGCTCGATACCAAGGGGACATTTACCTGGGATAAGGTTCCGATCATTCGAACCTTTGACGAGCTCCGGAAACAGCTCGGCGGGAAGTTTATCTATCGCCCGGTGGATAGTGAAATGAATGAGGATTTTTATGACGCCTTTTTTGAGTTTTGCTACCGGAGAGGGGAGACCATGGTTGTAGTCGATGAGCTTGCCCAGGTGATGGAATCGGCGTCCGATATTTTGCCGAACTGGAAAAACATCATGCAACGCGGACGGGAGCTTAATGTCGGGATTTTTAATTGTACCCAGCGTCCCCGAGGGATTCCAAAAATGGCTCTCTCCGAATCCGAGCATACTTTTTGTTTTCGTTTGAAATTAGAGGACGACCGGAAACACATGGCGGAATTTATGGGCCGGGAGATTGTGGACGTCAAGCTCAACGGACACGGATTCTTTTATATGCATGAGAGCATGGACAAAGCGGTTCTCGTTCCGAATGGCTTGAAGATGTAAGGGGCTTACTCCATTAAAGGAGGTGAGAAGAATGTTTAACTTTTCAGATGTTCGCATTGGTTTATTGAATTGGGTGATTGTCGGAATTATGGCGTTGACCTTTATCGTCGTAATGAAAATGGTTACTACTAAGTTTCCCGTCCCAGGCGTGACGGAAGTCGTTCATTCAGCATAATAAAACAATTTTAGGAGGTTATGAGAAATGAGTTTTGAAACAGCGACAAGACAAAATATTCGTAAAG
>JAAXKN010000102.1 GCA_025612375.1 Ignavibacteria bacterium | reverse complement strand
CCTTATATTTAAAGACCAGAGGTTTTGTTCCCGGAATTTGCAACAGCCTGCGCGGCGGATTCTAGGAGTGTATAATTCTAAATCGCCTGTTTTCGTTGGTATTTTTCCATACCGGAAGATTATTCATATCTTAGATTTTCAACAGAATCGGCATTTGCAGCCTTTAATACAATAGTTAACACAGTTGTAAGAACTAAAATGGTAACCAGGGCGCCTGTGGTGATGATAAACCAGGGGTTTATACCTATATGGTATGCAAAATTGTTCAGCCATTTTATGGCGAAGTAATAGCTTACAGAGCATCCCAGAATTACGGCTACCATGGACATTATGAGAAAATCTTTCACCAGTGTCCCTGCTATGCTCAATGTTGAGGCGCCAAGAACTTTCCGGATTCCTATTTCCTTTTTTCGGCTTTCGGAGGTGAAGGCGGCCAGACCAAATATTCCCATACATGCAATGAAAATTGCGATAACAGAAAAACAGTCAAAAAGCCTTCCTGTATTCTGTTCTTTGCTGTAAAGTTTAGCCAGGTATTCATCAAAGAAATAATATTCAAACGGCTTGCCTGAAGAAAACTTTTTCCAAGTTTTTTCTATGTGGCTTAAAACCGGCTGCATTTTATCCGTCCTTATCCTGACTGAGATATACTCAGCGCGGTAATGACTTATGAAAATACAAAGCGGTTCTATTTTGGAGTGCAGTGACTTGAAATGGAAATCTTTTACCACACCTATTACACTGCCGTCGGGATTGTCGAAAAGTCCAAGGCGTTTACCGATAGGAGACTTCCATTGAAATTTTTCCAGAGCAGACTGATTGATGATATAGCCCTGTTTTTCATCCGATGGAAAACCCTCTGAAAAATCGCGCCCGGCTGAAAGATGTATCTTATATGTTTTAAGAAAATCATAGTCGGCTGCTATAAAATTCAGGGTATTATCATTCAGGCTCTTCTGTCCTTCCCACTTAAAGCTTGTAACCCATTTGACGCTTCCGGGAATGGCAGAAGAAAATGAAGCACTCAGTATAGCGGGATTCTTAAGAAGTTCATTTTTGAATGCCCCGGACTGCTGTTTAACCGCTTCATCTTCCACGGGCAAAATAATAATCTGTTCTTCCGAAAGCTCAGAATTCCTTTTCTGAATAAATGAAAGCTGGCTGTTTATGATTATCGTCAGCAGTATCAGTGCAGTGGAAATGGAAAACTGGAATATTACAAGCATGCTCCTCAGGTTTATGCGCGACTTCCTGACAAGGACAGATTTAGAGAGTATCTGAACCGCCTGGAATTTTGAAACGAAGAATGCCGGGAACGCGCCTGCGGCTAATCCTAAAAGAAGTGTCGTAATGCAAAGATTGAGCAGTAAACTGCCGGGATTGTTTGTAAATGCTTCCCTGCTGCCCAGGAAGCTGCTAACCATAGGAGTAAGGAGCATTACCAGAAACCAGGACAGGAGCACAGAAACAAAAGATACAATAATTGCCTCACCAATAAACTGAAAAACAAGCTGGCTTCTTGAAGCGCCGACAACTTTTCTGATTCCGACTTCTTTTATTCTGGTCATATAGCGGGCGGTAGAAAGGTTCACATAGTTAATGCAGGCTATTAAAAGTATCAGCAGTGCCGCGCTGGAAAATACATAAACGTATGTTATATCGCCATTGGGTTCAAGTTCGCCTGCAAGGCTTGAATGCAGGTGGATTGAAGTTAAAGGCTGAAAAGCAAATTTGAAATCGAACGGGAAAAAGAGCCTGGCGGCATAAAATTTTGTAAACTTGTCAAGACGGCCATTCAGGCTCTTTAGATCCGTATTAGTATCTGTCCGGAAGTAAGAAAACACATATGTATTCAGATAGCTGTCAAAAAATCCTGGATCGCTATAGACGGCTTTGGCTGAGGTGAGCGAGCAGAGAAAATCGAATCTGAGATGGGAATTTTGAGGAATATCCTTTAAGACGCCGCTTACCTGGAACTGCAGCCTGCCGTCCAGTATTAATGTCTTTCCGATGGGATTCTCATTGCCGAAATATTTTAGAGCCATTTGAGGCGTAATGACAATTGAATTTGGATCGTTAAGTGCTGTTTTTACATTTCCGTAGAGAAGCTTATATGAGAACATTTCGAATATGGATGGATCAGCAAGAATAATGCCCTCCTCGTAGAACTTCCTGTTGTTATAGCTGAGCAGTTTTCGGGGGACTTTGTTGATTCTTAACGTATTTATAATACCGGGATAGAAATCCTTTAGAGCGTTGCATAAAGGTAAGGGAGTCTGTGCATAATCCTCCCCTGTGATCCTGTAGATCCTGTCTGCGTTTTCAGGGAACTTATCGTAACTAAGCTCATAGGTGACATATTTCATTATGAATATAAGGCACGTAATTCCGATTGTAAGTCC
>JAAXKN010000101.1 GCA_025612375.1 Ignavibacteria bacterium | reverse complement strand
CTAAAACCCCTTTTCTTTTTGAATAAGAGGTAAATATTAGCTAATTTAGGGGAAAGAATTTGAGGTAAATTTGGAATCCAATTATAAATCAGCCGGCGTAGACATACAGGCCGGAGAAGAAACTGTACAGAGAATCAAATCGCACGTAAAATCCACATTCAATAAGAATGTTCTCATGGAAATCGGGCATTTCGGGGCTTTTTATGACGCAAAATTCCCTGACTATGAGCATCCCGTACTGGTTTCAAGCGTTGACGGCGTTGGCACAAAGCTTAAAATTGCCTTCCTGATGGATAAGCACGACACGGTGGGGCAGGACCTTGTAAACCACTGCGTTAATGATATTGCCGTCTGCGGAGCCAAACCGCTTTACTTTATGGATTATATGGCATTCGGAAAGCTTTTCCCGAACAAGGCCGAAAAGATAATCGAAGGCTTCTCAATTGCCTGCCGCCAAAACGGCTGCGCTCTCATCGGCGGCGAAACCGCAGAAATGCCGGGGCTTTATGCCGAAAACGACTACGACCTTTCAGGTACAATTGTGGGGGTTGTCGAAAAATCGCGCATTATTGACGGAAAGAATATCTCAAAAGGCGACCTGCTGCTCGGCTTCCGTTCAAACGGCCTGCATACAAACGGCTATTCACTGGCACGCAACATTCTCCTGGCCAAATTTAATGTAAATGACAGGCCTGAAGAACTCACTTCTTCCATTGGAGAAGAACTCCTTAAAGTGCATAAGTCGTACCTTTCCCTTATTGCACAGCTTAAGGACAATATGGAAATTAAAGGGTTTTCACATATTACAGGCGGCGGAATTATAGGAAACACAAAGAGAATTATTCCGCAGGGACTTGCACTTAAAGTCGACTGGCAGAGCTGGCAGTGGCCGGAAATATTCAAACTGATACAGAAGACAGGCCAGGTTAAGGACGAAGAGATGCGGGAGGTCTTTAACCTCGGCATAGGACTTATTGCCGTAGTTTCGAAGGATATGGCCTCAAAGGCTCAGGAGCTCAGTAAAGCCGTTGGCGAAGAGGCAATTTTAATAGGCGAAGTTGCCTGAAGCTTTTCCCCCTTTTTCTTCTAATTACAGATCTTAATGCAGAGCACATGAATTGTGCCCTGCATTTTTTATTTTAAAGCTACGTAAGCTTAATATTCATTACCAATGGTAACAAATATGAAAAGACCGCTTTTAGCTTTAATACTTCTTTCCCTTTCAGCCGCCGCTTTCGCACAGGAAAAGGGTGCCTCACCCAGGGTAAGCGCATTGATGTTCGGCGACTACTTCTACAATATCGAGCAGAGGGATCCTGCAAAAAAGGATCTGAACGGGTTCCAGTTCAGGAGAATTTTCTTTACAACGGATTTTGCCCTGTCTGAATCCTTTGATTCCAGGTTCCGCCTGGAGGCTGAACAGACTGCCAACTCACTTACTCCCGGCGGGAAATTAGGCGTAATGGTTAAAGACGCATTTATCAAGTGGAAAGGCGTTTTCCAGGGATCCGACTTTATTTTCGGACTTTCGCCTACTCCGCCATTTGACGTAATTGAAGGCGCCTGGGGCTACAGGGCAGTTGAAAAAACAATTATGGACTATACGGGAGCCGTGGCTACACGCGACCTTGGCGCGGACTTAAAAGGCAGACTAAACGAGGCGGGAACTGTTAACTACTGGGTAAAGATCGGCAACAATTCTGTCAATGCGCCTGAAGTAAACAAGTACAAAAGATTCTACGGACAGCTTCACTTTATCCCCCTGAAAAACTTTCAGCTTCAGATCTATGCCGATTATGCATCAAATCCCGGCCTGCGGGACTCTGTAAATAATACTACAAAAGACCACGGAATTATTTTAAGCTCTTTGTTCCTGAATTATATGGAAAGGGATAAATATTCTTTCGGAACGGAACTTTTCCTCAGATCTGACCGCAACAGCTTCAAGGCCAGTGCCTTAAGCCCTCTTGAGACGGCAAACGGAATGGGCGTATCCCTTTGGGGCTGGGTTGCTGTAACCGACCTCATCCGCCTTATTGCAAGATATGATACATTTGATCCCAATATCGACCGCGGGAATAACAATTCAAATCTCATAATCGGCGGGGTGGACTTCCATATCAATAAAAATGTCAGCATAATCCCAAACATAGAGTCGGCCTTCTTTCAGGGACAGAGTAAAAAAGATTTGGTTGGAAGAATAACATTTTCTTACCAATACCAGTAATTAGAAAGGATGCCAGGAAGAACATTCCCGGCATTCTATATTCCTTTAATTGAGTCCAACATAAGTTGGACGGAATCTTTGTAGCCCGTGGTGCAGGAATTCGCCTCGGCGAATGACTAAACCCCGGGAATAATATCCCCCACCCGCTACCCCAGGACCTGTGCAAAGTCATTGAAAAAGGTATTGAAAAAGTTTAAGATAGAA
>JAAXKN010000100.1 GCA_025612375.1 Ignavibacteria bacterium | reverse complement strand
TGATTAGCGACATTTAGATTTGCCGTTTGGCGACAATTATTTTTGCCGGTTTTAGGTAGAAATAATTATAATCCGTACACAGAAAAAATTAGGGTGTACGGATGGTTACAAACAGTCAAATCAAGAGGTTAAGAATGCTAATCAACAAGGGCTTAACACAGGAAACGGCCTCAGAAAAAGCAGGTATTGCCGAAAGAACCGCAAGAAAATACCTGAAGGAAGGCAGGCTTCCTGATGAACTACGGAAAGACCACACCTGGAAGACAAGAGAAGACCCGTTTAAGGAAGATGAAGAGAGAATAAAAGAAATGTTATCGGATAATCCCTCACTGGAGGCAAAGACAGTTTTTGAATATCTGATAGCAGAAAATCCGGACAGATATAATTGGGGACAGCTGAGAACGCTTCAAAGGAGGTTTAAGCAGTGGAGGGCTCTAAGTGGCCCGTCAAGAGAAGTCATTTTCCCCCAGGTCCACCACCCGGCTCATCTCTGCCAGTCAGACTTCACCAGCATGAATCACCTTAATATTACAATACGAGGTGAAAAGTTTAATCACCTGGTTTATCATTTCATTCTGACCTATTCGAACTGGCAGACCGGAACAATATGCCGCAGTGAAAGCTTTGAAGCCTTAAGCGACGGATTTCAGAGGGCACTCTGGGAGCTTGGCGGAGTGCCAGATCTTCACCAGACAGACAGCCTGTCTGCTGCCGTAAGGAATACAGGCATCAACCATGAGGCATTTACAGAAAGGTATGCTGCCTTAACGAGGCATTACGGCATGCAGGCAAGGAAAACAGAACCGGGCAAGGCTAATCAGAACGGAGACACCGAGCAGAGCCATAACCGTCTGAAAAAAGTAATGGACCAGCAGCTGATGCTGAGAGGATCGAGGGATTTTGAGAGCATAGAAGACTACTCGGATTATCTTGCCTCAATCTTCAGAAAACTGAACGCTACCATCAGGAAGAGGTTTGAAGAAGAAGTAAAGCTTCTAAAACCCCTGCCCGTACAGAAAGTGGACTGTTATAAGCGTGAGATAGTAAGAGTCAAAAGCTGGAGCACCGTTACGGTCTGCCACAATACATACTCGGTCCACAGCCGCCTTATAGGCGAGAAGGTAACGGCAAAGCTTCTGCCGGAAGTAATCGAGATCTGGTATGCCCAAAGGTGTGTCGAAGTGCTCCCAAGGCTTAAAGGACGGAAGAAACACTTCATACAGTACCATCACATAATCGATTACCTCATACGGAAGCCCGGAGCATTTGAAAATTACATATACAAGGAGGACCTTTTCCCCACTCACCGTTTCCGTGTTGCCTATGACTGCCTCATGGAAAGGAATCCGCAAAGGGCATCAAAGGAATACCTGAAAATACTTCACCTTGCAGCCAAAGAAAACGAGGCTTTTGTCGACAGTGCAATAGAAAGACTCCTCAGGGAGGAAAGAGAAATATCATATGAAGCAGTACTGGGCATACTCCATAAAGGTACACAGCCTGAACAGATTCGTGACGTACTGGTTATGTCAATCGATCCAAAGGCTTATGATGTACTGCTTGAAAGGAAAATAGAAGAAGGAGTAGCAGCATGAAGGAAAAGCAGCTTCACCAGGACATTAAGCAGGTGTTCAAAATACTCCGTCTTCCTGCCATGCTCTCCTCCTATCAGACACATGCAGAGATGGCAAGAAAAGAGGCCATAAGCTATGAGGAGTTTTTATATAATCTCTTGTCAGAAGAGGAACAGAGCCGTGAGAACAAACGCATTGAACGTCTCTTAAAGGACTCAAGGCTTCCATTGGAGAAAACGATGGATTCTTTTGACCGTAAGAGGCTCCCGAAGAAGCTCGAAGCACAGCTGAGTTCTCTTACCCTGGGAGGCTTCGTAAACCGAAGGGAGAACGTTCTTGCCTTTGGTAACCCTGGGAGTGGGAAAACCCATCTTATCTCGGCAATAGCCCACGAGATGGTACACCTTGGCTACAGTGTGATGTTTAAGAAGTCGAGCCTCCTTATCCAGGAGCTTTTAATAGCAAAGCAGGAGCTCAGGCTCCCCAGGTACTTAAAGCAGCTCTCACGCTACGACATACTCATCATTGATGATATAGGCTACATACAGCAGAGCCGTGAGGAGATGGAGGTCTTGTTTACACTTCTAGCAGAACGCTATGAGCGTGGAAGCATTATGCTTACCAGCAATCTCCCGTTCTCTAAGTGGGATCAGGTCTTTAAGGACCCAATGACGGCAGCGGCCGCAATTGACCGCCTGGTCCACCACTGTATAATACTGGAATTAAACCTGCCCAGCTACCGTTTGGAAGAATCAAAAAAGAAAAAAGAGGAGGAAAAAGAAGAAATTACCGGCTAAAAAGAAAACTGCAGAGAAATTGTGTACTACATTCCGCCCTCCGGGCTCCATTCCGTACACAATTTCTAGGAACGACAACTACCGGCAATTATAATTGTCGTTAACCGGTAATTTTAATTGACATTAATCA
>JAAXKN010000099.1 GCA_025612375.1 Ignavibacteria bacterium | reverse complement strand
TCTGTTGTTCCTACCGATTCAACATAGTTCGTAATGTTTTCCCAATCAATTTTTGTCATTCAATTCACCTCTAATCGGTTTCATTTACTCCATATACATCGGTAATCGGTGCAATCACCGCTTTTCTTCTACGCTTTAGTTCTTCGTATCGGTCATTAAAGAACGATGCTGATTGAACATTTCCACTCAATAGTAAGTGTGCAGCTAATCCATAGGGTAAAACGGTATTCCCTACACGATCATCCACTAATAATGTGCTATTTTCGTCGGTAATCGTGACAGGAGATACCGATAAAGGTAGCAATTCCGTCTGTAATACCGTTAAGATCGGCCATGCTTTCTTTTTGTAGTCGTCATCATATCCTGCAAACGTTCCATCTGAGCTAGTCTCATCCATGAGCGACATGGCAATCATAAAAACATCTTGAGCGATCAATAAAATCACCTCTTTTACATAAAAAAAGAGGACATAAGTTTCCCTATGCCCCCTACGTTGTTACTTCTTCTTTGTCTGTTCTTTTAATCCAACATTGATGAAAGCTGACTCTTGAAGTTCATCCCTAGCTTCAAGTGTTTCACCGTTTTCTGCTATAAAAATCTTACCCATTTAAAACACCTCTTACGCTGTTTTGTGGACGTAGATAGCGTTAGCTTTGTTATTAAGCACGAATGCATCATAACGAATACGTCCTTCAATAAGATTTCCGTTAATTCCAGGAGGGTTGTCATGAATTTTGTAGTCCTCGAGTTTTTTAGGTGCTACAGTTGCAATGCTGTTAGTGATAATGAATGCTGTGTTAGTTGGGAGGTAAATAGATGGAACCTTCACGATCTTCACACCATCAACCTCACCAACTTGTCCATTAATCAAAGTTTGCTGTCCAAGTTCAGATGCTTTGATGAAAGCATTGTCTTGTTTTAACAAACTGTAGAAAGTAGGTGTAACGAAAGCCATACGACCACCTTGTGGAACTTTGTCTTCATCTAGGGCTACTCCACCATTTAACAAGGATACATAAGCGTTCGAAGCAGTAACAGCAACCGTTGCTGTATTACCTGCTGTAATACCAGCTGCAGCCATTGTTGATAGACGATAAGTGTCGATTTCTGGCACAATTACTTCGTCAATTTGACGAGCAAGAGCCTTACCAGCTTCCATTACATTCATGGTATCTTGTTGGTTCTTTTTATCGATAACAAATGTGAAAGAACGATCTTTAGTAAGTGTCATTGTTTGAGTAACGTTACCTAATTCCGCTGCTGATCCATAACGAGTTGTACCCGTCATAGAATAATCGCCTAGTGCAACTGTTGGAATAGAATAAACGGTTACTGCGTTCACCCCAGCCCAATCATAATTGTTGTTTACTGCTGCATCTGTTAAAGATTTTAATTTAAACCGTTCGTCGACGGCTGAAGAATATTTACTTGCAAGATTAATTGCCATTGATTATCACTCCTATTATTGTTTTTAAATGCTCATAAACCCTTTTAAAAATGGATCCGTACTCGCTGTTTCATTGCTTCCGTGCTGCGTAACACCGCCAACGGGAGCCTTTTTAGCGTTATCTTGATTCTTTTTCAGGGTTGCTAATTGGTGTCTCAATTGCTGATTTTCGTGCTCGGCATATGCGAATCTCAAAGGTACTCCTTGTTGATTTGCTTGCCACACTGAATCGGGGATCGTATCGGTCTCGGGAATGAAATCCCTTCCGTTTGCTTCCTTAAAGTATTTAAAGAAGTCTTGAAACTCTTGTTGTTGCTGTGCTTCTTGTTGTTTCTGTTGTTGTTCTTGCTGTAATTGCTCTCTAAAACGTCTGTTTTCGAGCATTTCTTTTGCATATTCTTCGGGAATGTTTTGCTGGATGAGTTCGTTAAGTTGCGCTTCCTCCTGGTATTGTCGGACCGCTTCAACGTATTCATCCACACTCATTCCCTGCTGTTGGGCTAATTGTTCGACGAGTGTTAAACGTGGATCACTTTCTAAGGCCTGTAAACGTTCCTGCACTTTGTCATAATTTAAGCCCTTTTGAGCCAGTTCCCTAGCCGTAGCTTCGTCCAGCTCCATTTCTTCTTTGTTGTATTTAACCTTTAAGAAAGGTGAAGTCTGTTCAGCTTGTTCGGTTTCGGGTTGGCTTGATTCTTGTGATTCCGTTTGCACATCTTCTACTTGTTCAGTTGGTGTGGTATCCTCTACTGAATTTTCGGCAGGTGCTTCGAAATCATCTGGTAAAATCATATCTTCTGGCATAACTAAATCCTCCTTCGGCTATGGTTGGCCGAAATTTCGATTGTTCTTTACCGTCTGCTCTCGAGAAAAAGACAATAAAAAAACACCTTTTCAGGTGCTAACAGTTTTTCTTTTTGCTTGCCATGCTGCCCATCTGTTTTTTACCCATCATCATTGGAGATGGCGTTTTTGCTTTTGGTGTAGCTTTTTTAGCTGTTGGTTTTTTAGGCATTTGGTTGCCCTCCTATTGGTTGTTGTGGTTGTTGCATATTAGGTTGTATTGGCTGTTGGGATGCCATATG
>JAAXKN010000098.1 GCA_025612375.1 Ignavibacteria bacterium | reverse complement strand
GGACTCGAACCTGCCACCTCCTCGGTGCAAACGAGGCGCTCTACCAGATGAGCTAAGGGCCCTCGTCAGCGTAAGCTGACGACATCCGCAATATTAAATTGTTTCTGTCTTTCGCTACGCTTCCTCTGCAGTTGAAATCAACAGATTTCAACTGGAAAAAAGCCAGCCGAGATAATTACATTAAGCCTATCCAGCGGAAGAAGGCGATTACTACTGTTTCAAGAAAGCCGGTTAAATACAGAAAAAAGACTAAAGCGATAAAAAGACCAAGAAGTCGGAGGCCAGTGTAGGTTCCACCTACTCCCAGATATCTTTCCATTGTTGCGTTAGATCCAAACCAACGGACCAGATCCCTAGCATAAATAACAAATGCAATTCCTGTTACAACGCCTAAAGTTCCAATGATTATTCTGTCTAACATAGTGAGTCTTTCTGTCCTCCTTCGCCAAAGGCTTCGGTAGGACATTTTCGCTTCGCTTCGGCTTGCCATTTGAAGCTTCAGCATAAAATGGTGGGCGACCCAGGACTCGAACCTGGGACCTCAGCTTTATCAGAGCTGCGCTCTAACCACCTGAGCTAGTCGCCCGCGTCGATTTACTTTTTCAAGGTCATCCAATATTTTACTTTATTTCGAGGCTTTTTTCAAGGATTTAAGCTAAACAAAAAAAGAGCCTTAGCTCCTCTTTGTTTTGAAAACTGGATAGTGTTGACAGCAGGCACATCACAACAAAGTTGTGATCCGACCTAGAAGCCCCTCGAAAGTCCGTAGACGACCGATTCGGATACATATAGTATCAATGCTCCCTAGAAAGGAGGTGATCCATCCGCACCTTCCGGTACGGATACCTTGTTACGACTTCACCCCAATCACCAACCCCACCTTCGACAGTTGCCTCCTAAAAGGTTAGCTCACTGGCTTCGGGTGTTGCCGACTTTCGTGGTGTGACGGGCGGTGTGTACAAGGCCCGGGAACGTATTCACCGCGGCGTGCTGATCCGCGATTACTAGCAACTCCGGCTTCACGCAGGCGAGTTGCAGCCTGCGATCTGAACTACGAGCGCCTTTTGCGGTTTCCTCCACCTCGCGGTTTCGGTTCGCTCTGTGACGCCCATTGTAGCACGTGTGTCGCCCAGGACATAAGGGGCATGATGATTTGACGTCATCCCCACCTTCCTCCGGTTTGTCACCGGCAGTCTATCTAGAGTGCTCAGCCTTACCTGTTAGCAACTAAATATAGGGGTTGCGCTCGTTGCGGGACTTAACCCAACATCTCACGACACGAGCTGACGACAGCCATGCAGCACCTCTATTGGCTCGTGTTGCCACAGCCCCGCTTTCACGGGGTTTAGCCAACAGTTCAAGCCCAGGTAAGGTTCTTCGCGTTGCGTCGAATTAAACAACATCCTCCACCGCTTGTGCGGGCCCCCGTCAATTCCTTTGAGTTTCAACCTTGCGGCCGTACTCCCCAGGCGGGGTGCTTATTGTGTTAACTACGGCACAGAAGGGGTCGATACCTCCTACACCTAGCACCCATCGTTTACGGCGTGGACTACCGGGGTATCTAATCCCGTTCGCTCCCCACGCTTTCGTGTCTCAGCGTCAGAAATGGCCCAGCTGACTGCCTTCGCCATTGGTGTTCTTTTCGATATCTACGCATTTTACCGCTCCACCGAAAATTCCGTCAGCCCCTTCCACTCTCAAGTCTCCCAGTATTAGATGCAGCCTACGAGTTGAGCCCGCAGATTTAACATCTAACTTAAAAGACCGCCTACACACTCTTTACGCCCAGTAATTCCGGATAACGCTTGCACCCTACGTATTACCGCGGCTGCTGGCACGTAGTTAGCCGGTGCTTATTCATGTGGTACCGTCATAATCTTCCCACATAAAAGAAGTTTACAGACCGAAATCCTTCATCCTTCACGCGGTGTCGCTCCGTCAGGCTTTCGCCCATTGCGGAAAATTCCTCACTGCTGCCTCCCGTAGGAGTCTGGGCCGTGTCTCAGTCCCAGTCTGGCTGGTCAACCTCTCGATCCAGCTACCCGTCATAGTCTTGGTAGGCTCTTACCCCACCAACAAACTGATAGGACAAAGGCCCTTCCCAAAGCGCGAAAGCTTTAACCTTGCGGTCACATGCGGGATTACCCCATCTTTCGATGAGCTATCCCCCACTTTGGGGTAGGTACCAATGTATTACTCAGCCGTCCGCCACTGGAACTTTCATGAGGGGACACCTTCCGGTTTCCCCTCATCTCGCTCATCAGCAAAGCTGATCTCGCTTACGCTCGACTAGTTCGCCCTCCCTTTCCCTCAGTAGAGGAGAGGAAAGAAGCAATGCTTGTTTTGCGAAGCAAAATCGGCTCTGCCGACATTGCGGATGAAGGGAGAACCGTGGGTTCTTTCTTCATGAAATAAATAGTTCCCGTTCGACTTGCATGTGTTAGGCACACCGCCAGCGTTCATCCTGAGCCAGGATCAAACTCTCAAAAAAGTTTGAATTGGTCAGTAATGTTACTGACGACTAGATTTATAAAGCACTAGTCAT
>JAAXKN010000097.1 GCA_025612375.1 Ignavibacteria bacterium | reverse complement strand
ACCATTTCATAATCGAGCTCGCCGAGTTCGTCTCCTACCTGGACGGGTACCGCGTTATACGGGAGCCAAAAAAGAGTTTGAGCGAGTTTCAAGTTCGTGCTTTCTTTGTCTCCATCAAGTCCTAACACGAATACCGAATCCGTATCCCAATAAAGAGCATTCAAGGCTTTCATCGCACAAAGCAAACGAGCCCGACTACACCCCGTAATGAGAGACGCGGCGGCGGGTACGACATAACGCCCATACACGCGGCCCGAGATGGAGAAGTCCCCGAACATTTTCACTTGCATGTTTTCAACGGTTTCCTCGTCAAAGTTTTCATGTAGTTGGTCGAGTAAGTCCTCGTATATATCCCCGAGCCGCTTTCCATCCTCCAGGGCTTTCACGTATTCACTATAATAGAAGTTTCCGAATTCTTTCTCCATTCCTTCGATAAACGGCAGATAGTCCCGAGCGTCACTTGCTCCGATCATGGTTTGAGTTCGGGATTCGATTAACTTGCCATAGGCGGAATTAAGTTTGAGCTTTGCCGCCGTGTATTCAACGCTCCCCTTCGTACTATTATTCTTGTCGATATATGCGGTCTCGGCGAATTGCTTAAAAGGGAGATTCGGATTTTCGTCCACGTCGAGCAACACGACACACTCATGGATAACGATATCGACAAGGCCCCCGCTTTGAACACCGACGAAAAACTCATATCCAGTCGTTGCGATTTCTTTAAACTCTCCATAGACGGGAGTGAGTTTATCATTGAATGTTGTAAGTAGGCTTGGATAGATTGGATTCGTCTCTCTGCCCGATATTTTAAGAAAGGCGTTTCCCGTCTCTTGTAATATTTCGAGTACATTGTCAAGGGCAAGCTCCTCACCTTCTAATTGAATATATTGCATACTTGGAGAGAAACTCGGCAAGCCTAACATAGAGGCGGGATAACTACTATGAAAATCGAGCACCGAGACGCCTTTCACTTGACCGTGAAAAATCCCGCCCGTTCTTCCTCCCCGGTATGTGTCTAAAATCAATTGCATAATCCCTTGATGAGAAATTCCGGTCTTGATGGCTTGTCCCTCTTCCATCATGTGAAATAACAAGTTGATCGCATACGCGGGAGAGCTGGGTCTGACTTTCGTCATACCCGCGTGTTTATGGAGCTCTCGAATCTTTTCCGCGGCGAGCTGGGTCACGCGGCTGTCTATCTTCGCGTACTTTTCAAAATAGATTTTCTCCTCGTCGTCGTCCGGTACGTTTCGAAAATCGACTTGACCGAGCGACTCTTGTCGTTCCATTTTGTCGAGTCCGAGTTTTAAGTCCTCGGCGAGTTTCGCGAGGCTCGACGGAAAAAAGGAAAACGTATCGTATAGATATAAGGTAAAAGCCTTTTCATTTTTCTTGCTCCCTTTTGAGATTCGGAGTTTCATATGAGGAGCACTCCCGGCAAAAAGGGCATTCTTTTTTAAGGTAATCCGGTACCCGTCAAAACGAAAAAGATTAATGTCCTCGGAAGGAGAGACGCCAATCTTGGCGAGCTCCAAGAGACGCTCATCATATTTGACGAGTTGGAGCCAATCATACTCCAGGTTATGATAGTAAAGAAAATGATGAGAGCCTTGTTCCTGCATACGGTCAAAGTACTTTTCCAAAAACCACTTTAAAAAGAAATGAATCGCGATCTCTTTCTCGGGTATGTATTCGAGATAATCCCCGCCCCAGGGGTCAGAGCATGTAAAACATTGAGGCTCATATCGGTCGGGTAGCTGAACGGATTCCGTATCACTCCCGAATATGAGACCATTAATATTACTATATCGGGTGTAGTTGTCCCCTCCACCTTCTATAATACGGGGTTCGAATTCATACTCGGCCCCTCTCCATGTGACTTCCATTGTGTCCCCTTCTTTCTATGCTAATTCATAGCCGATAAACCGGGTAGGGTTGAGACGCCGCTTTCCCGATTGCTGGCTCGTCTGAAAAAATTTTCCCTCTAAATAGTCGAGAGCCTCCCCGACATTCATTTGTTTCCGGAGCGTGATCGGGAACCGACTTGATAAATAGTCCTGCTTTCCTTCTCCCTCTCCTTGGTTATAGTCCGAGGTATACAGTCCGTATAAAATAACAAACTTGGTTCCCTTCGGAATCCCGAGCGGGCTCGCGCCGTCGGTGAATTGTCCTCGCCCGTCTATGGGAGCAATAAAGGGAGGAGCCTCGGCGAGAATATTCCGCTTGATGTAATCCTCGGTAAATTCTTTGTTTACCCAACTCTGAACACTTTGGAGTCTCGGATTGTTTCGGATTTGCTTTCTTCGATTTTCTTTCTTGGTCTCGGTATTCTTTTTATATCGTTCTACTTTCTCGGGCGTGATCTTCTTTTTGTTCTGTCCATAGACGCGGTTGACTTTTTGAGCCTTGTCTTTTTTCGGGGCTGTTTTTCCGGTCTTGTAATTCCTTAGAGTGGATGGAGAGACGCCGAGCTTTTTCGCCGTTTCCTTCTGTCCATAGAGGGCCTCAAGCTCGGTAATCTTTTCTATAAAACTCTTAGTCTCTTT
>JAAXKN010000096.1 GCA_025612375.1 Ignavibacteria bacterium | reverse complement strand
TGTCGATTACGGATAAATTTGTAAGAATAGACTGGGACGGGCGTGATAATGACGGGAACTTACCTGCCAATGGCGTTTACCTGTATAAGGTAATTATAAAGGACCCTGATGGCGGGGGAAAGCAGGAAGTCCTTGGTAAACTTGCCGTAATAAGATGAAAAAATAATTCGCTGCAGTATAAAATTAGAAAATGCCGTTCTGCGTCACAGAATGGCATTTTTTTTTGATATTCAATATTTTTTAGTTCGGCTTAATTCGTTATCTTATTGTTTCGATATCTGAGCAAAAAGAAGAAAAACAGGTGAAAATGGGAAAAAGTTTAGTTGTAGCCGTAACCGGCGGCATCGGTTCCGGGAAAAGTGAATTCTGCGGTTTTCTGTCTGAAAAAGGCTACCCGGTTATTAATGCCGATAAAAAAGCCAAGGATATACTTCTTAAGGATGAATCTGTAAGGAAAAAGATAATTTCGGCCTTTGGAAAGAATGCATATGATCTTTCGGGAGTAAACACCGCTTACCTGGCTGAAAAGGTATTTTCTAATCCTGAAGGGGTAAATAAAATTAACTCCATTGTTCATCCGGCGGTAATAAAAGAAATTGACGGTGAAGTAAAGGAATTATCGAAAAAAAGCAAATATGTCTTTGTTGAGGCGGCGCTGATCTATGAAGCTGCAATGGAGGACATGTTTGATTATGTAGTGCTTGTTACGGCTCCTGCTGAAACAAGGATCAAGCGCGTCATTCAGAAGGGAAAGATGACCGAAGAGGCCATAAGGAAAAGGATGGAAAATCAGATTCCGGATGAAGAAAAGAAGGAATGGGCCGATTTTTCGTTCGAAAACAACTCGGGACTCGATGAATTGAAGAAAAAAGCCGATTTTCTTATAACCCTATTAAATCTCGTTGCGGTATAAAATGAAAGTTGTTGCATATCAGGGAGAACCGGGCGCCTATAGCGAAATGGCCTCAATGAATTATTTCGGAGGGAAGAATCTCCGGCTTTCACCTTCGGTTACCTTTGACTCTGTTTTCAGGAAGGTTTCAGAAGGGGAGGCGGACTTTGGCGTTGTACCAATTGAAAATTCCCTCTACGGAAGCGTTTATGAAACCTATGACCTCCTTGTAAATTATACTCTTACTATAATTGGGGAACTAAATCTGCAGATACACCATTACCTGCTTGGAAAGAGCAAATACAGTATACCGCAGATCAAGAGGATTTATTCGCATCCCCAGGCTTTGGGGCAGTGCTCGAAATTTCTTACAAAATTAAAAAACACGGAAGTAATCCCTGAATATGACACAGCCGGAGCGGCAAAGATAGTTTCTTCAATGGACGAGCCTGCTGCGGCAATTGCGAGCAAAAATGCGGCTGAAAGGTATAATCTGCAGGTTATAAGCAGCAATATACAGAATGAGAAGAAAAATTATACCCGTTTCGTGGTAATTTCGCCAAAAGCACAGGAAGCACCGCTGAAGGATTCAAAGACGTCAATTGTTTTTGACCTGAACAGCACACCCGGCTCGCTTTTCAGGGCGTTAAGCGTTTTTGCACTGCGTGATATAGACCTTACCAAGATCGAATCGCGCCCAAAACCGGCAAAAACCTTTCAGTATTTGTTCTATGTGGATCTTAAAGGAAGCCTTAAAGATAAAAAAGTAGTAAATGCTCTAAATCATCTGAAAGAGATATCCAGTTCTGTGAGGGTATTGGGATCTTATGCAATTGGGAAAACTTTTAACACATAAGTTGAAATTTCAGTTGACTTTTATCTGCATTCTTTTTATTAAATAGAAGGAATGTACCTCAAATTATAATTAGGTAAAATTGTAATTTGACTTGACAAAGATACCCCCAGTTCCTTAAATTTGTCCCAAAAAAAGGAATTACATATAGAGTATTTGCTACTTTTATTACAAGTTTTCACAAGTGGAATTTATTAAATTATTTTGAAGAGGCTGCCGCGCTTTGATATTTCAATGCGTGCCGGCTACTATTGGAAAGCATGAAAAGCAAATACTTTATAATATTTACTTTTATCCTTTTAGCCAGTTCTGCTGTACTGGCATCCCAGGATATAAAAGTCATCTCATCCGGCACCAGGTCGCTTACTCTGGAATTTACTCCTCAGTACACAGACACCTCTTCGGTTATTATTAATAACCAGACATTTAAGCGCATTTCATTTTCAGGCGGTGAAGTATTAAACCTTCAGGATTACGGCATGCCGGCAATATCTGTAAGGTCTTTTTCCGTTGGCGTTCCTGGAGAAATTGGAAACACGATTCAGGTAATCGGATCCGACTATATTGAACTGCAGGGAAGAGTTGCACCGATCAGGAAGACCGTCTATAAAAACGGAATGCTCTCTTATTCAGACATCATAAGCAGCAAGTATAATGATTACCGGATGAACGATCTGGTTTCCTTCGGGCGCTACGGCCTGGCAAGAAATATTCCTGTGCAGACGGTGAACGTTTATCCCGTTCAGTTCGATGCGGAGAAAAACTCAATCAGAATTTATAAGAAGATAGTAATCAGGATTAACTTTGCTTCAGTAAAACCCAATCAGGGCA
>JAAXKN010000095.1 GCA_025612375.1 Ignavibacteria bacterium | reverse complement strand
AAGACCAGTCGAGATCCGGGGAGATAAGATCCGAACGGACTCCGGCCGCTTCGAAGAAATGTATGACTAGGAGGGAACATGGCCAAGCATAAAATTTTTAACCGGCTTGTTAAAAAAGCCAGAAAGGACCTAATCACCTATGTCCGAAAGAGTCCAACAGTTAAAAGAAGCTATCGAGTGCAATCGCGATAAGTATTCCAAGGAAGAAAATGATGTCTATTACATCAAGATCCTGGAAGACCTGTTTGCAGACATCGATGGCTTAGTTTTGAACGGTCAGGATGTAAAGGAGCACACCTCGTTGGCTGCATCCATCATGACTGACCACGACATCGTCCTATGCGACAATTGCGGAAAGCCAATACCGCTCTCCGTTGCCCGGGACAACCACAACAAGATCGATAACGGCGAAAACTTATTCCTGTGTGATAACTGCATCCAGGATAATATCACTCGCCTTACGATAGAAAAACAGAATAGGAGGAAAGAACATGGAAATCAAACTGACAATCAAAATTGAGGGGCTCGAGGAACTGACTAAGGCAGTCACCGGCGTTAACATGTCGCTTGAAGAACTGGCGAACACCATCAGATCAAAATTTGGTACAATGAACAACCAAAGAGCCGGGCAAATCGTTACGACAGCCTTAAACGATGCAGGCGCACCAGTCAATGAAGTGCTAGGCCAGCAACCTGCAGCACCTGAAACTGGATTCCTTGGCGAGCATGAAGTACGCATTGAGGACGAGAAGCCGGCAAAAGAAACTAAGAAGAAACCTGCAGCTGAAGCACCAAAGCCGACGGCCAAAGCAACTAAAGAAGAAATCGCAACCACCCTTGCCACCGTTGCCAAACGTGACGGAAACAACCTGAAGGTCGCTGAATTCTTGAGGAACCATGGCGCAACCAAGATGTCCGATCTTGATCCGGTCAAGTTCAACTACGACGATCTTTTGGCTCAAGCAAAGGCACTCTAAAAATGCCGAAACAACACGCCACACTATCAGCCAGCAAAGCCCATCGATGGATGGAGTGCCCGAGGTCCGTGGCGCTGGAACAGCTTTTCCCGGATGAAACAACGGAATATGCCGAGGAAGGGACAGCAGCTCATGCACTGGCTGAATTGGAATTGAGATTGGCCATCCTGGGCGACGACCATGTTGAGCATTGGGAATTCACTGATCTTGAACTGGAGATGCAAACCAAGGGCTTTGATTCCAAAGAGATCCATTACTACATCGAACAATACCTGGACTACTGCAAAGAACTGTATGACCAATCGAAACTTCAGCATCTGTTGACCTTTGCTGACATTGAAGCTCGCTTAGACTTTTCCAAATATGTCCCGCAAGGTTTCGGCACTGGAGACTTCCTGCTGATTGCGGGAACCACACTGCACATCATTGACCTCAAGTACGGAAAGGGAGTGCCGGTCAAGGCCCCCGGGAATCCGCAGATCAGACTTTATGGGCTGGGAGCAATCGAACTCTACGGACTGATATTCGATATCGAGACCGTCAAGATGCATATCTTCCAGCCGCGCATCAACAACATCAGTATTGAGACAATGTCGAGGAAAGACCTCGAAGACTGGGGCAACACCTCAGTCATGAAACGGGCACAGATGGCATATGACAACTGCGGCACTTTCGAACCCGGCGATCATTGCCAATTCTGCAAGGCGCGAGCAACATGCAAAGCACGGGCTCAACGCATGATCCAAATCATACAAAACATCTTAGGAGGACAGTAATGCAAGATTTTACTGAAACATTTCAAATCCCCGCAAGCCCTGACCTATTAACCAAAGAGCAGGTTTCAGCCGTCCTAAAACAAGCTGACAACATCATCTCATGGCTTAACCAGGTCAAGGAATTTGCACTCAACCAGGCCATCAAAGGCGAACAGTACGAAGGCTTCAAGGTAGTGGAAGGCCGATCCTTCCGCAAGTTCAAGGATGACGAAATCGCGGCCCAGATGCTCATGCTCGAAGGCTACAACGAAGCGGTCATCTATGAGAAGAAGCTTCTGTCACTGGCACAGCTTGAGAAGGTTGTAGGCAAGAAGAACTTCGAAGCGATCCTAGGCTCACAAATCTACAAGCCTGCAGGAAAGCCGGCATTGGTACCGGATACCGACGAACGCCCAGCATACGCTCTAGTATCAACCGCTCAAGAAGACTTTGGCCAAAGCTCTTAAAACACCTGGCATCCGTTGCAAGCCGGGAGAAGAGTGGGCGGAGGTTACTGACAACTATTGCATAAGCAATTACGGACGCTGGTACTCGCGAAAACGTAAAGCCTTGGTCAAGCAGTTCCCGAATTCCTCCGGATACTTTCGGATCAAGATTTGGGACCAGGAACATGCAAACGGAAAACAGACATTCACGCACATCAAGGTTCTTTACCACTTCGGCGATTGCCACGGTAACCGGATTCCCGGCGACGGTTCAAGCCTTTTCGCTCTGGGCTTGAGCATCGATCACATCAACGGCGATAAGAGCGACAACAGAAGATGTAATCTGGAACTTGTGACTCACAAGGAAAATTGCATCCGTCGATCTAAAAATATGAAGGAAAAGAAGGAGAAATCAAAATGTCACAAAACCAAAAACCAAATCCAAAC
>JAAXKN010000094.1 GCA_025612375.1 Ignavibacteria bacterium | reverse complement strand
CTGAAGATCCGGCCAATTGGGGTTTGTTGAAAGGCACAAATAACTCTCCCAAAGGCATAGCAAATAACTATTATTATCCACAAAGAAATGCATATGGTATCTTTCAGGCGTCTGTTACTGGGAAAAAGGTAAAATTTGATTATTCAAACTATTCTTCAAGTTTCTCACAGAACATGTTTCAGATGAATCCCTTTAAGACAGTATCCTTTTATAAGAATGAACATTGCAGTGAGATTAATAATACTGTAAACGGGACGAATAATTTTACTATCAACAAATCAAATATAAAGGGCAATCAAAATGCAAATTTGTACCCGATTTATTACCAAATTACCAACCCTCCTTATAGGGAGCCCATTACTGATTATGCCAATTACTACACATATCTTCAGTCACCTGTTGATGTAGTAAAAACATATGCAAAGAAAGCCTATCTAAATTTCACCGTAAAAGTTGATGCTTTTAATCCGGAATATCCTGTTATTACAATATCTGGTTTGACAGGCACCTCATATACTTCCATTGCGGCCTCTTCGGTTTTCGTGACAATGTCAAATAATTCCAACTACGTAAACATGCGAGTTGATGTTACTCCAATAATAGATGCCATAAAAAACAGCAATAATCAGTTGCATGGATTCGGCTTCAAATGCGGTAAAATTGAAAAAGATGGGCAGGTGGGCTACACCTTTACAGGCAATCCCGTGCTTGAATATACTACTGTTACTAACGATACACTTCAGGTTTATACGGCATTTGATAAAAGAGGAAATCTTAAGTTCAAGGTAGACGAAAATTCCATATACTCTGAGTATTATTACGATGCCTTAGGCAGGCCAACCAATACGGCCATGCCCTTAAGCTTCTATGACGGCGTAAATACGAATTATTCATCCATTACATCCTATGATGACGTAAACAATACTGTAACCGAGACGGTCAGGATTAACAATACACCTTCGGCATTGTTGAGTGTGGAAAGGAAGTCTTATTTTGACAGTTTTGGAAATCTCCGCCTGGATCAGGCGAAAAATGAATCCGGAACATATGAAACAAAAAGTGATAAAACCTATAACTACATGGGACTTGTCTCACAGGAAAAAGACGGGGAAGGAAGAATTAAGAAGTATTATTATGACTATCTGCAAAGGCCGATTAAAATAGAAAATGGGGACTTAACGAATAAGACAATTGAATACTTCAAACAATCGAATACACTTGAAAGCGGAACACTGTGGCAGACAAGCTATTCCGAATATACCAAAGCTGTTGATGAGAATAAAGATGAAAATCTTGCAGTTTATACATATTTTGACCTTGTGGGAAATAAAGTTGCCGAGAAAATAGGGAACAATAAACCTACGGTTTTCAAATATGACGACGCCTATAGGTTAATTCAGGTTATTTCCCCTGCGGGAAAAACGGTTAATTACTACTATGACGATCTGGGGAATTTGTCTAAGAAAGAGTCTCCCGCAGATGAGGGAACTACAATGACTAAGTTCGACAGATATAACCGCCTGAGGTTTTCAATGAATGCCTCTGCCCCTTCTACTGAAAGGGGAATTACATTTCAAAAGTATGACTCAAAAGACAGGGTACTGCTGGTGGGAACTCTGCCGTCAAATTACGGATTCAACAGCCTTGAGGCAGATAAAGACTATAGCACAAGTTATTCAGTAGGTCACTTTGAGGATGTAAAAACCGATACAGCAAATTTTGTAACTGTAAATATGTATGACGTATACAGAAAAGAGGGTGTTTTTAAGCAAATGCCTGATCCTTTTACGTGGCTGCAATATGATGCCAACAGCAGCAGGAATCTGAGAGGAAATCTGGTTGCAACTGCATTCAGGGATAAACCTGGGCAGGGATGGAACTATAAGATTTACCTATACGATCAGCTTGGTAGAGTAAACCATATGTATATTAAAGTCGGCAGGAATTCCTGGAAACTTGTTTTTACGCAAACTGATAATATAGGGAATAAGCAACTACAGGGTATCTGTAAGGTAGGGGGTGGCAGTCAGATCGGGGAACAATTTGCATGGTACAATTACGATAATTTGGGACGATTAAAGGATGTGAGATCGAACTCGGTATATGATTACAATACTGCCAAAGTTGAAGCTACATACACTTACAACAAAGCCGATCAGTGCAGTACGCTTACAAATAACCAGGTGTCAGGTTCAAGAAGCCTGACAACCTTTGGATATGAGCCAAACAGGGGATGGCTTAAAAATATTAATAACGGCAGCGGAATGTTCACCGAGACTCTGGGGTTTTACAACAATGGAAACATAGCAAGTCAAGCGGTGGTGAATATATCCTTAAGAAGTCAGACACTAAGCTATAACTATGACGGGATGAACAGGCTTGCTTCTGTTTACTCCGGCTCAACTTTGATGGAATCTTTTCTGTATGATGCAGATGGTAATCCAACAAAGAGGCAGTATAATACGCAGCCAAGCGGCGGGGCAGCATATAATCAAATCGAATATTATTATAACGGAAATAGATTAAGCTATATATATTTCAATGGAACGAAAAAGTACTTTGGTTATGATGTTAATGGAAATGTGACCTATGATGAATTTAATCAGTTAAGCAGCCAGTATGATCATAGAAACCTGCCACTATGGATGGGCTCAGCAAAATACAGATATGATGATGAAGGGCAAAGAACATATAAGGAAGCAAACGGGAAGAAAGAGTATTACTTGAGGGATGATAAAGGTCTTGAACTCGCTGTTTATGACGCAGCAATGGACAGATTAAGCCTGGTAAACCTATATGGAAATGATCTTATAGGAAGAATTGATATTAACTATACAAGCCAGTATGATCCGGAGGCAGATGAGTACGTTGATACAAGGACAGACAGGAAAATCTATTATGTAAAGGATCACCTTGGAAGCATAAGGCTGGGTTTTGACGTCAATGGCGTTCCTGTATCTGCCTTTGACTATTATGCTTTCGGGCAGCTGTTCTCAAGCTTTACCACGGGTTCAGCCGGTGAAAAGTACAAGTTTACTTCGAAGGAAAGAGACTCCGAGACGGGTCTCGATTACTTTGG
>JAAXKN010000093.1 GCA_025612375.1 Ignavibacteria bacterium | reverse complement strand
CTTTGTTTCTGACTCTTAATCAGCAGGTCGCGGGTTCGAATCCCGCAGAGTGCACTTAGAGACCTCGAAAACAAAATGTTTTTGAGGTTTTTTAGTTTTAAATCCGACTCTTAATCATCCCGACCAGTCGGGAGGGTTCGAATCCCGCAGAGTGCACGACTCAACAGCCTCAAAATTGAAAATTTTGGGGCTTTTTCTTTTTAAACGCATATTTGACTCTTAATCAGCACTATCAGCCTCATTTCATGTGTATTTTTATGTACATGCCAAAAGAAATTCCTCATTGATAAAGGAATAAATACTCTTACATTAAAAATGAAATCACTGAATTTTCAATTTTTTATGAAGGAGGTATGTATGTCTAAATATATGTTAATGGCATCATTAAAACCTGAAGCAGTTCAAGGTATTATGAAAGAAGGAGGTGTGGGCAGGAAGAACTATATTGAAAATTTTATTAAAGAAGCTGGCGGAACCCTTGAATCATTTTACTACGCATTTGGAGAAACGGATGTTTTCGTTGTAGCTGATATGCCCGACGTTCCTACTGTAACAGCATTTGCTATGGCAGTGAATTCTTCAGGACTGGTTAGTGTTAAAACTATCCCGCTTATTACACCGGAAGAAGTTGATGCTGCGACCAAAAAACGTATTAAATACAGGGCTCCCGGCAAATAAAAGGCATGATGCAAAGGGTAAATTTCACAAGCAATGACAGAGGTTATTTGGCCTCTGTTATTGCCGGATTATAATATTTAAATCATTTTAAATCAGACCCGACGTTTATTCGAAGATTATTTAAAATACGTGGCGGATTTTGAACAAATTGAGTTCCCTGATCCAGACGATTCGGATAGTTTTGTTCCCCTCCCCCCCATACACCAAGAGTTCTGAAGGAACGACACATAAGGTTGTATAATGCTTTACACAAATGTATTCAGTGGTTATATATGGATGAACTCTTTTGATATGAAACAAAACATCATAATTTACAAGGATAATTGGGAATTCATCCGATCGTTACAATTCATCGGACCTTAATATGCAGCTCCTGGCCGGGGCCAGGTTGGCGGGGGGACGCTTAACCCTTTTTAAACATTTCATGATTCTTAATCAGTCCGCTGCGGCGGAATGGTTCGAATCCTTCAAGGTACATACCCCATCTTACCTTCTAACCTGAAAGGTACTGAGTTGCTTATTTTGTCCGTATTTAATATCCTTAAGGGAAACTAAATTGTTATTGGAAAATGCTCGATTAATACTTAACTTATAAGTGAAGAAATTGAAAACATCTTAAGGAAGAGTTATGAGCGGAAAAATTTTTGAAGAAATATTGAATAATGTACCCGGGGAAGTTAAAAGATCTATCGGCCGCTCCATGAAGATTGCGGCCAGGATTGATGAGATTCTTAGTGATAAGGGACTTAAGCAAAGCGACCTGGCAAAAATGCTCCATAAAAGCGAATCGGAAATAAGCAAATGGCTGAGCGGCGACCATAATTTTACAATATCAACAATTGATAAAATAGAAAACGTTCTGGATGCGGAGATTATAAATATACCGCTTAAACCAACCGGCTCGAAATCCCAATTGCCCCGCCAAACCGCAGGGAAGGATCTGACAAGAAAAATAAAAAATTGACCATAACACCCATCCTCTCAAAGTTTTCTGCTTAGGATAATTTTTGGGAACCCCGGAAGCAAAGGCTTCTCAAAATCTGCATTAACTGCCTGGATTTTTTTTGCAGAATCTTCTTTTATGTAGCTTTACATATATATATCTGACCAGTCGGGAGGGTTCGAATCCCGCAGAGTGCACCAGAAAGCCCCAGAACTCATACTTTCTATATTATACTATACTTATGAGGACTGTATAGAACACATTCAGCCTATCTGCATTCTATACCTTTTAGGGTATAATATTAATGTCCGGACACTTATTATACCCGATATGGTATAATTCATCAATCAGACAGTAAAATATACCCGATAAGGTATATTATTAAGAATATATATTGAAATTATACCCGAAAAGATATAAATTGAGACAGAAATTATAAAGCCAAGATGAAAAAGAGAAATTTAATATCAAACTTCGTGAGAGAAAAGCGGAAAAAATTCCACCTTACACAGGTTGAACTTGCAAAAAAGGCGGGTGTAGGACTAAGGTTTGTCAGGGATCTGGAGCAGGGTAAGAAAACGCTCCGTATGGACAGAGTTAATCAGGTTCTGGAGCTTTTCGGAAGCGAGCTCGCTCCGGCCAAAATATCCAATGAGGAAACAGATGACTAAGACCGGGAAAGTGTATTTAAGGGACGTGTTGGCAGGGATAATATCTGAAGACGAAAACGGATTCAGTTTCCAGTACGCCCCCGGTTATCTTAAGCTGCCCGGGGCAAAGCCTGTAAGTCTGACCCTTCCACTAAGAGAGGAGCCTTATAGAAGTCCGCTTATGCTCCCCTTTTTCGACGGCCTCATACCCGAAGGCTGGTTATTGGATATTGCCAGGGAAAACTGGAAGCTAGATCCAAAAGATAGAATGTCACTGCTGCTTGCTTTCTGCAGAGATACAATTGGAGCAGTCAGTATAATTCCATAAAACGAAAATTAACCATAAAAACAGATGACAGAAGAAAGAAAATGCCTGTACTGCTACAATCCTCTTGAAGGTGAAGCCGGCGATTTTCATGAAAAATGCAGCAGAAAATTTTTTGGATCTAAAACTCCTCCACTGGCAGAGTTCGGACTTAAAGATATTGAAGCAATGGCTCTCCAGGTCTTAGGCCGGCATGAATCGGTAACCGGAGTACAGCCCAAGCTTTCTGTTGATACCGAGTCGGCCGCTGGCAATAAAAAGGGGAAGAGATTCACTATTGTAGGACTATGGGGAAGTTACATACTTAAGCCCCCGGTGCCGAAATATCCTCAGATGCCTGAGATCGAGGATCTGACAATGCATCTTTCTGAACTCTTAAAAATTAAAACCGCTGAACATTCCCTTATTCGAATCAAATCCGGGGAACTGGCCTATATATCCAAAAGGTTCGACAGAATCAAAGGACAAAAGCTTCAGATGGAAGATATGGCGCAGCTGACTGAAACTCTGACTGAAAGAAAATATAAAAGCTCGATGGAAAGAATAGGAAAAGCAGTTCGGAAATATTCCACAAACACCCAATTAGATCTTTTGACTTTGTTTGAACTTACAGTATTTTCTTTCCTGACAGGCAATGCCGATATGCACCTGAAGAACTTTTCGCTTTTAAGGACTGAAGATGACGAGATAGTTTTTTCCCCGGCTTACGACCTTTTGTCAACAAAGCTGCTGATACCGGAAGACACAGAGGAACTGGCGCTTACGCTAAACGGAAAGAAAAACAATTTAAAGAAAAAGGATTTTGACGATTTCGCGAAAAAACTTCAGATAAACGACAAAGCGCGCGACAATTCATACGAAAACTTCTTCAGCCGCAGGCAGGAAATGCTGAAACTTGTAGACAAAAGCTTTTTGACAGACGGATTAAAAGAAAAATACAAAGAACTTCTTCTTGAAAGATTTGCAAGGTTATAAACCTGA
>JAAXKN010000092.1 GCA_025612375.1 Ignavibacteria bacterium | reverse complement strand
CAACTACCGGCAATTATAATTGTCGTTAACCGGTAATTTTAATTGACATTAATCAGATCACCATGAACTGGGGTACTACTGCAAGAACTGCAGCATTAAATCACCTTGAACCTACAGCTTGGGGAGAGGATAAGATAGATAGTACAAAGAACAATTCGAGTGCTGCTTATCATCGGGTTGTTAGTAATCACTGGAGTTTCGCTGATTTCCCAGTCGATTATGAAAGTAATATAGCTTTGTTTCAGAATACAAGAATTTCGTTTAATATTTGGGGTTCGGTAACCTCAAATGTATCTTTAAATATTGGAGGAGACATTCTCCAAACATTTGGTGATAGCCAGCCTGCGAATCTTCCTACTCGTGGATTTTTTCAACAGGGTGGAGAATTTCAATTAGCTCAAAAAGCTGTCCAGGGTACTCAATCAACATGGCTGGGTTGGCAACAAACAATAAGTGACATTGCCAAGGGTATTAAAGATACGACAAAACCCTCACTGAGAAATCTTAAACACTCCATTGATGCTCTTTCGAAATCTTGGCTCGTATCCAATCTTGGAGCCATTGGTGTCGGTGTTGGTCTTTTAGATTTTTTTGTGACAGGAGGCAGAATTACTGAAACTTCAAAACCAGCACCACTGAGTTTTAAAGCTAATTTTAGGGCAACTGGAACAATAAGTACCGATTATCAATTAGGAGGTCCTATTACAGTACCCTTACCTGGTGCAATTCATACCGAAACTGCCACACCTACACAGTTATTATATAACCATCCATTGGGAGTTCTTAGTATAAAAGAGACCCCAATCCTTCAACATAGAAAGTATGATATGCCAGTTGGAGGATCAGTAAAAAGAAATACTCATTCGTTTAGATTAAAAAAAGACCTTATTTTTAACTTAAATCCTTCATCTGATTTAGAAATTGTGGAAATAAAAGCAGCACTGGTTTACGAACCAAGGACAGTCCCAATTGCAGATGAATTTATTAGATATACAGATAATAATAATATTAATGGAATTGATAATTCTACAATAAATCTAGAATCGGCCACAGATAACATTTATGTATTTAGTACTCCTTATGTTAATGGTAATTCAGTAAAATACCAAAAAATAACTGTACCTTCAGAAGCAAAGGATTTTTATTTATATAATCCTCAAGGGGATGCTTGGGATTTTGCAGGGGTACCTGACTTGCAACAAGATGAGTTAATAGGAAAGATATATCTTAAAGTATTTGCCACCTTAAAAGTTAAAAACTCATCTTCCAATAGGCAACCAATAATCCTTATTTCAAAATATAACTGTTTAATTGAAGCTGGGGACGGTGTGGATGCCCCTTGGCCCACCCCCCCGACTCCCTTTTCAGTAAATGTTACAAGGAGTTATGATTCAGGAGTATCTGAAGTATTACCAACACAATATGGTTATTCAGGGACTGACAACATAACGCTATCGACTCCTATAAATGTAAATAATTACAAATTTATGTGCTGGAGTGATGGTTTGAGGGAGGCAACTAGGACATTAACAAGTAATGCAAATCTGGTCGCCTATTACAAGGCAGTTAATAAGTCAAGTTGCCAGACGGCCTTTTCAAACAACAGCCAGAAGAAACTGGTGCACATATATGGGGGCTGTTCAGAAAAGGTCTATGAAAGCATGAATAAGATCTGGATGGAAAGCTCCACGGATAACGGGAAGACATGGAATTTTGTTCCATCTAATCCGATAAGCGGAACTGCAGTAGCTCACAGCCCGTCAATTGACATTCCAGATGGTACGAATCCATATGAGTACATTATTTACTACACCAGTGATGATGCAGGCAGCAAGGTAATGCTGACCACGAATTTTGGAAACCAGTTCAGGTGCACTGTTGAGGTATCAGGTAATCTTCCCCTTAGCAATTACGATCTGCAGCCTGTTATAGCAATAAAACAGAACGAGTCGAATTCAAAAGTAATTGCCGTATGGCGCCAGCCAAACATGGGTTATGCTTTTCCTGCCGGACTGTACTATAGAGTGGGAACGATTGGTCCGGACAGTACTGTTACATGGAATGATTCAAGAGTCATTGATTACACGGGAAACTGCTCGAATCCCACTGTCGTGGCGTCAAAGACCTTAACAGATCCGAACCAGTTCCACCTTAGCTACCAGGAGGACTTAGGAGATGGCGACAGCAGGATAATGTACCACAGGCTTGATGTGGATGGCAATAACGCAGTCACCTTTTCAAACGCCTGTGAGGTCTCTCAGGGAAGCGGCTATTATGTAAATACGAATCCTTCAATTACACTCTCCGGAGGCCTTCCCAAGGTAAGCTGGATCGGGTATGACCGCGTTGTAACTTACCTGCAGAACGCTCTTTTCAGAGGCAAAACCGGCAGCACTACCTGGGGAAGCGTTTACACCTATGGCACTTCTGGAAACAATGCAGTCTCAGTAAGTTTGGATAAGGTAGGGCCTTCAGGTTATTTCCTTAGCTATGGTGATGACTGCGGTGACATCAGGTACGTTAAAAGCACGAGCCCTTCCACTGTGCGTTATGCCGATAACACAGGAAGCTACGTCCAGGTAAAAGGCGGGCCCGATTTCAACAACAGTTTCATTGAATCCTTCCACAACGAGAGTCTCCCGTTTTACTTTTCGAGCTCAAGTACCGTTTCAGTTCTGGGCAAGACAAATACCGAGACCATCTCAGGAAGAGGGCTAAACATTACAAAAGGTGGCTTGGGCCTTAGTTTTAATCTTAAGGATGTAAGACTGGACGGAAGTCAGGTAGATTTCAATGAGGAAAGCGACTCAGCCAAAGCACAGAGGAATTTCATCGAAACCAGAGCTTTCAGCGTGGGTGACAATTCAGAACTAACCTACTCATATTCGTATTTTACAAGCGATTCAGCTAAAGTTCTGAAGAGTCTTAAAGACGGTGAAGTAGTAAACTACTCGCTTGACCTTGTTGATGCCACATCCAAAGAAGTCCTGAAGAATCTTGCAGGTGTGAGCTATTCCAATAAGGACGTTAATAAGAAAAGGCCTGAATACTACAAGCTACTCTTAAAGGGAATTGGAAACAGGGCCGTAAAGCTTAGAATAAGTTCGGATATGTCTCTAATTGACCATTCAGGCGTGGTAAGTACAATTTCAAAAACTTATTCAACCGGAAGTAGTCTTAAAAAGAACGGCTTTATTGAGGTAAATTATTCTGATGTGAAGCCTGTTGTGGAATACGGCTTAAGCCAGAATTACCCTAATCCTTTTAACCCCTCAACCGTCATAAACTATCAGATTCCGAAGGCTTCAAAGGTGACCCTCAAGATCTATGACATGCTGGGAAAGGAAGTTACAACTCTTGTAAATGAGTACAAGGAGCAGGGAAGGTATTCTGTGGAATTCAATGCTTCAAGACTTCCATCAGGAACTTATATCTATGAGATCAGGACCAATGATTTTGTAAAGAGCGGGAAGATGCTCCTCCTCAAGTAAGCGTCAGGTGAAGCTTGGAACAGTCTGGTTGGGTGTGGCAGGGAATAAAACTCTGCCAAATCCCAACCTTTATAAAACCCTAGTGCAATTTGGGTTACTATTACTACTACAGTTGTTACTGCAGATTCTGTAAGATGTTAAAATGTAACGGGATATAGGACCG
>JAAXKN010000091.1 GCA_025612375.1 Ignavibacteria bacterium | reverse complement strand
ATACGCCTTCAGCCAGTTCAGCATCCGGCGATATAAAAGGATTAATTGAATTAGCTGTAAGTGAGGCGAATG
The DNA here is from genome assembly GCA_025612375.1 of Ignavibacteria bacterium. Classification (NCBI taxonomy): domain Bacteria; kingdom Pseudomonadati; phylum Ignavibacteriota; class Ignavibacteria; species Ignavibacteria bacterium. The sequence continues at coordinate 3,708 of JAAXKN010000091.1, read as the reverse complement.
ACTCATATGTAAATAGTGGCATTGATATACATTTAAACCTTGTTTGTACCCTTGCTGTCAACTATTCCGAATCTGGAAATTATGACACAGATTTGAATAGATTCAAGACAGAAGGCGATAATTTTATGGATGAGGTTCATATGAATAGACAAGCATATGGTGCAGATATTTGCGTCCTAATATTAAATAATGATGCATATTGCGGATTAGCAGCAGTAATATCAGCCAACGCTAGTTCAGCTTTTTGTGCAGTTCATTACGATTGTGCAACAGGTTATTACTCTTTTGCCCATGAAATTGGCCACCTTCAGGGAGCAAGACACAACCTAGACATTGATCCGACTCTTGGTTACAATCATGGGTATATAGATTTAGCCCATAACTGGCGTACGATTATGGCTTATCCAGCCGGAAGTACCGTGAGAATAAAATACTGGTCAAATCCGGATAAATATTATAATGGCTATGTCATGGGGACTACTACGTATGAAAACAATGCAAGAACTTTGAATGAATCTGCGAATATTATTTCGACATTTTTTTATCGTCCCACATCTGCCGGAACACTGGTGAGGAATGAGACTTGGTTTCTGGCTCATGATTTAACAGGAAATGTATACGTCCCGTCCGGGATATCATTAACGCTAAAACCTACTGCAATCATTAATTTGAATGGCTACTCAATAATATCGACAGGTGGCACAATTGTTAACGAAGGGGCAAGTATCACAGGTGTAGCAGCTTACATAAAAACAAATTCAAATGTAATAGTAGGGTATTGTGGCTCAATTCAGTCTGCATGTAATGCTGTAGCTTCAGGCCAGAAGGTTGAAATAAAACCAGGCTCATACAATGGAGGTTTTTCCCTGAATAGCAAAAGTGACGTCACAATCTCAGGCTACGGTACGACAATAAACGGAACAATAAACCTTAACAATAACTCCTATTGCAACCTTTACGGAGTATACATGCCTGCAGGACAGGTATATATAAGCGGAGGCATTGGCATAATTGTGATGGATGTACGTTCTGACTTAGGAAACCATTCAATGAATATCCAGAACACCACAAACAACGCTGTTTACGGCCTTACGGCAACTAATGGCGATATGAATGATTTCGGTGTAAATATCTATAACAGTAATGGCGACATTTGCCGCTCTTCAAGAATTGAAAACCAGATGGTAGGAATTTACCTCTATGGCACATCGAGCTATAACGTGAATGAAGACTACTTCTGCAACAATGGCTATGACGTGGATGCAGAAGGAGGAGCATACGCATACCTGCTTCACAATACCCATAGCAGCATTAGCCCTTTAAGCGCTTATGGAAACTACTTTTTAGCAGATCCCAATTCTGTCGTTGAGTGCTCTTCCCCTTCGGGCTTGGCTAAGTCAAATACTGCCTCTTTGAGCATGAACAACCAATCTGAAGTAAAAGGAACGCCTGCAGGGGATCTGGACCGGATGTATTTGGATCTAATCCACAGGACAAGTCAGGATACGGCATTGGATCATAAAGGCAGGATTGAGAAATATAAGACGGAATACCTCGGTATTGCAGAAAAATCAAAAGATGAATTAAAGAAAAGCTTTAATGATTTTTCAAAGCTGAAAAGCTCACTTTCCCTTACAGTCAACTGCCTGAGGTACTTAGGGGAAGAGGGAAGCCTTACCTCTTATCTTAATGAACTACTTGGAATGAGCGACCTACAGGCTTATTCCCCGTACATTAAGAAGTACTTAATTCCGGGCTTGATCAGTAGAAATGATTTCACAGGTGCAATTGCCCTTTGTAATGAAATACAGAACAGCAAAGACATAGATAAGGATCTCACATGTGAGATGCTCTATGAAAAAGGACTAATCCACAGATTTTATCTCAATAATAATACTGAAGCATACAGGGCATTTTCTTCCATAACGGCAAAGTATCCTGATCACCCATTGGGCAAGATGGCCATAGGTCAGATCTCTGACATGCCGGGCATTGAAGTTGAAAAACCGGGACTTAAGTCTTTGGGCAATACTTCTGAAGGCTTTACATGCTCAAACTACCCAAATCCATTTAACCCCTCAACCAGGTTCAACTTCTCTATTCCTTCTGACGGCTTTACGGAGCTTAAGATCTATAACTCCCTGGGGCAGGAGGTAAAGACACTCGTTTCAGACTATCTTGCAAAAGGGAAGTATACATTTGAATGGAATGCCACAAGCTACTCAAGCGGCATTTACTACTACTTCTTGAAATCAGGGAACAATGTGACTACTTCAAAGATAATTCTTTTGAAGTAACAGATCCGGCAATCTAATAAAAGGCAGGAATTCTTTTCAGGGCTCCTGCCTTATATTGATCAGTGAAATGGACGGCAAAGTAGGCATCGTTTGTGTAGTTTCAGACAGCCTCATAAAAGAAAAGAAACTTGCAGCAGGCAAAATTGTAGGTGAGCTTGCAAAACTCGTTGGCGGAGGCGGAGGCCGACGTCCTCACCTTGCAACAGCAGGCGGCAAGGACGTAGCGAAAATAGACGAAGCCCTGAAGCAGACCAACGACATCATAAAGAAGATGCTCTAAGCCTGCTCCTTCGTTCAGATAAAATTAGCCCCGCTTTTATGAAGGCGGGGTTTTTTTTATTTATTGTTAACTCAAAATTCAATAAAAGCAGAGCCTTTACGCAGTTTATAAGTCCACCCTAAGGTGGACGTAACCTTAGTAGCCCAGGGTTCCAAATCCGCCTCGGCGGATGCAGGTACCCTGGGTTAACAGATACCCACCACCACACCACAGAGCTCCGGCAGGAGCGACACATAAATGCCCCCGCATTATGCATAAAAATAAATTGGTCAATATCACAAAAGATTAGATTTTTCCTCCTTTGAAATAATTTGTCATCTAAGATGATGGTTCATGAAGAAAATGGCTCATAAAGATGACATCTCATCCTCAGAAATCCAGGTAAAGAGGTGTTTTTCATCATAATCCACACCAAAGTCCACGAGGATCTTCATGTATTCTTCCCTGAAAGACCTGTGGCTGTGGTATTTCTCCTGGCTGAGAATATATCTTATTACCTCTTTAGACTGACTCTTTGAATATGAGAATGCCCCATATCCTGTCTGCCAGGAGAAGTCCCGGCAGTTAAAGGTCTTCTTAACGTATCCAGTTGAGCATGCCTTTACGTCCCTTACCAGTTCTGAAATAGAGGTGTCCGAATGAATTGATATGAATAGATGCATATGGTCCTTCAGAGCCTTTATGGCCATCAGTTTAGCACCCTTTTCTTTACAATTCCTGTGATATACTTCTCAAGATGATCAGAAAAAGAAGGTCTTATCATAAAATCTCTTAATCTGACTGCGAATACCAGGTGTATGTAGATCTGGCTGAATGTTTGAGACATAGACTTGTCCTTTATGTGTGGTTTTAGGATATGAATTAATTTAACCCGGTTATAATTTCACCTGTGTGAAACAGGGCACAATTATATGTCCTGATGATAATTTATGCCTCGATGCTGATTTTGGTTTGATGCTGATTCTGATTAGGTGTCGCTCCATCCGGAAACCCAGGGTGTCTGCGCCCTCCGAGGAGGGCTTGAGACCCTGGGCTACTGAGGTTACGTCCTTCTCCGAAGGACTTACTATGTGCGTAGTTCTAAATGATCACATTTCATTTAGCCTGAGCCGGAATTGAGTCTCCTACACC
>JAAXKN010000090.1 GCA_025612375.1 Ignavibacteria bacterium | reverse complement strand
GTTGTAGCTATTTCGAGGAACATGCCGATACGGATATTTGAAAAGCCCTCTTTTACGTATGCTGCGGCAGCTCCTGAGGAAGTTGCAATTACAGAGACCAGTGACGCCCCGATTGCGTAGCGTATATCAACTCCAAACAAAAGTGAAAGCATGGGAACAATTACAACGCCCCCGCCAAGTCCGGTTAGTGCGCCAAGCATCCCGGCTAAGAAAGCGCCGCCTGAAATTATGAGAGTCCATTCTATGGTATTCATCCAAAATCCATTTTTGAAAGGCACCGATAAAAAGTGTTAAAAGTATTTCTATTAGGTATGATATAAACTCCTGAAGAAAGTTTCAAACGCACAATTTTATTAGCTTTTAAATTCAGTGTTAACAAAAAATTTATTAGATTATCCTTAATCAAAAACAATCTTTCGGGCGACAAATGAGAAACAAGCTGCTCATGCCAATATTAGTTTTAATTCTTTTCGTTAATGTTACTGCACAGGAAAAACTTCCTGCTTTCATTTCAGACAGTCTTGACGCATATGTTGAACGCGCACTTAAAAGCTGGGATATTCCGGGCGTTTCGGTGTGTGTTGTAAAAGACGGCAAAGTGGTTGTAATGAAAGGCTACGGCGTCCGTGAGGCCGGCAAAAACGATAAAGTTGATGAGAACACCCTTTTTCTAATAGGATCAAACACCAAGGCGTTTACAGGAACCGCACTTGCAATGCTGGAAGATGAGGGCAAATGTTCACTTAGTGACAAGGTTCAGAAATACCTGCCGGATTTTAAGATGAAGGACCCATGGGTAGCCGGGCACCTTAATCTGTCGGACATTGTTTCGCACAGAATAGGGATGGAGACTTTCCAAGGCGACTTTATGTACTGGGATGCCAATCTGACGCCTCAGGAGGTAATAGAGAAGTTTGGTATGCTGACACCGAAATACGATTTCCGCACGCGCTGGGGGTACACAAATGCAGGCTTTGTAATTGCAGGCGAATGCATCAGGAAAATCAGCGGAGGGGATTGGGCAAGCTTCATAAGGAACAAAATATTCAGCCCTTTGAAAATGAATAGTTCGCTTGCCCTTCTGGGAGAAATTCCGCAGGCAAAAAATATTGCAAAGTCGCATACACTTGTGGATGGAAAACTTATGGTAATTCCTTACCCGAGCGTTGACCATCTGGCTCCTGCAGGGAGCATCTCTTCTTCAGCCTCAGATATGAGCCACTGGCTTATTGCACAGCTTGACAGCGGGAGGTACGATGGAAGCCAGGTGATTCCGTTTTCTGCAATTAAAAAAACACGCCAGCCGCTGTCAATAGTTGGGAGGGCTTCAAATCCCTTCGACAAAAATCCATTCGGGCTTTATGGAATGGGCTGGAGTATTGAAGATTACAAGGGGCACGAGATAGTTTCGCACACAGGGGGAGTTGACGGGTTTGTTACTTCTGTTACTCTGCTTCCGGGCGATAAACTGGGAATAGTTGTGCTTACGAATAATGACAATAACGGGTTTTATACTTCACTTAAGTGGGAAATTATTGATGCCTTCCTGGGAATGCCTTACCGTAATTATGATAAGCTGTATCTTGGCGTTTACGGGAAAAGGCAGCAGACATACGATGAGGAACTAAAAGCTCTGAGAGATACGGTAAGCATGAATCTTAAGCCTGCAGCTGATCTTGACGCCTTTACAGGGAAGTATATGAATGAAGTTTACGGATACCTTAATATAGCGCGCGAGGGAAATACGCTGGTAATGACTTTTGAGCATCACCCGACGCTGAAAGGAAAGCTGGAGAGCCTCGGGGGCAGCCGCTTCCTCTGCACATACAGCGATCCGGTTTTTGGAATCAGGGTTCTGCCTTTTACAGTTGAAGGGTCCAAAGTAAAATCGATGACGTTAAAGGTTGCCGATTTTGTGGAAATGACGACGTATGATTTTGTAAAGCAATAGAGTATTCATTAAGGCTTTCGGGCATAATAATTAATGAAAAAGCCGGATTAAAACCGGCTTTATCTTTATCATGGTTTTACAACCAGGAACTTGCCCGGGAGCTGTTTCAAAATAAATTCCATATCGTGCTGAAAAATTCTGTCGAACATATTCAGTTTTTTTCTGGGTCCCGGTACGACCAGAATGTCGCCCCCGATCTCATGTATGTAGCGGTTAGCTTCCCAGCCCTGCCTGCCGTAGAGGAATACGGGTTTAACTTTAATTCCCTTAATATCCATTTCTTTTGTAAAGAGAGCCAGTTTGTCTTCTTCCTCTTTCTGCCACTGGTTCATTTTGTCTTCAATTTCCGAAGTGGAGCCCGAATCCTGAACTGTCATTGCAAGTCCCGGCACCTGGAATTCACGCAATAAGACCATTTCCCTGGCGTTTTCAAGCATTGCATATTCATAAGCCTTCTTAATAGCCACTTCGCTCTCGGGAGTATAGTCCACAGAGATGCAGAACTTTGTCATTTGTTTAGGCTCTTTGGAGGGGGCTGTCATAATGAGCACAGAAAAGGCGGCATTGCGCAAAATTTTGCGGGCAACCGAACCGACGTAGTATTTCAGCAGATTTTCTTTTTCCAGAGCTCCGGCAACAAGGAGGTCCACTTTTTCCTGAGAGCACACTTTCAGTATAGCCTCCGAGGGCTCGCCATTAACCCAGCTAACCTTATACGATCCTGAATTCAGCTTAGAACTTGAAATAAGGTTTTTAAAAGTTTCTTCTTTATCCCTGCTTTTATCGCCAACGTGTATCAGAACCAGCTCAGCCTTAAAGAGGTCCTGCAGTTTCTTAGTCTCGTTAAGCAGCGCCAGAGCATTTGGAGAAAACGTGACGGCCAGGGCAATCTTACGGAAAGGAAAATTCATTTGATGATAAAGTTTGTTATTAAATTACAGTATAAATTTATTAATTATTCAAATAAAATCAATCAGTTTTAAAATCCACAAAAATCCCGGCTTCAGCTCCGGTTAGAAATATTTTAGTGCGGGACATTTTCAGATGATTCCATTCAGAACGGCAATACCGCACTTTTCAGGGCCGAATGCATGAAAAAGCAGGCAGCAGATCAGAGATACCGGGTTCTTATGATCTCTGTATGATGGCGTTCATGACCTGCTGTGATATAGGCTAAGGCTCTTACGGTAACCTCGAATTTGCTGGCCACGCCGCGCCTGAACCACGCATCGGGAGGAAGAGACCTGAAAAGGCTGATTGTAGCGTGTCTTACGTGCTGGAATTCCTCCACAAGGTCGTGCCATGGGTATTCATTACAGTCGCTCTGGCGTACATACTCTTCCTGGTCAAATCCCGGCAGTTCCTGGCGTTCGCCGCGTGCAATGCAGAGTGCTCTGAAAGTAAAAATGCGCTCGGCGTCTATTACATGTCTGAGGACCTGTTTTATTGTCCATTTCCCGGGCTGATAGGTGGTAATTGCCTGGGCATCTGAGAGTGACTTAAAAAGTGTGGAGGATGTTTCGAGCTGCAGTTCGAGAATATGAATTAAGTCGCCGTCGGGAACGGCGGAAATGTATTGTTCATAGTAAGGGGCATACTCGGTAGAGTCGGGGCGCATGATAGCTCTTTCCATAAGAAAAATCCTTTCTGTGATTACTTTAATTTAATAAAATATACAGAATTTTGGAAAGGGAGGGGGAGGAAGTTTAAGGTTCAAGGTTCCGCCGAAGCGGATTATGAGCCCGATGCTGCAGAAAGTTTTTTCTTCAGGTAATCTTTTCCCACTCCGGACTTAAGCCAGTTCTCTCTTTTTCTAGCTTCGCTTAAGGTCTGGAATTCCTCGGAATAGATTAGTTTCCATTCAGTGCCTCTTTTGGTCCAGCCTGCCAGGTGATTGTTGTGTTGGAAAAGTCTGTGCTCCAGGTCCTCAGTACAGCCTGTGTAGGTATGCCCTTCTTTACTCCGGATAACATAAACCGTAGCCATTGTTACCCCCTTAAATGCAAAAAGCCGAAGTTGTTTACTTCGGCTTTCATTATGTTTAGTAGCGGGGCTAGGACTTGAACCTAGAATCCACCGCG
>JAAXKN010000089.1 GCA_025612375.1 Ignavibacteria bacterium | reverse complement strand
CAATAGAGCTCCGGAGGAGCGACTTGTATCACGGAGATACATATTTATACCCTTTTTACAAGTCGCTCCTCCGGAGCTCTGAATATTTTTTTGACCGTCGTTTTTCTACAGACAAGTCACCTCTCCGAGGCTCTTTGATTTACACTATTGAACGTTTTGGTGCAAAAACAAATGCCTCACCCCATTTTACAAAATTATTTTTTGACGTGAATACCTTTTTCTTTTAGCTTAAAAATAACACCACTCGTCTTATTAACAATTCGTTACTATGATCCGTCTCTGATTACAATTCTATAAAGAAAGGATACCGGTAAGAACATTTAATCAATAAAAACTTTTCACGAAAGAGGTGGACTATGAGGCATATATATCTTTGGTGTTTGGGGCTTTTAATTCTTCTTTCCGGCCTTATGCCCGCGCAGACTCAGTGGCAGAACTACACAAACGGCCGTCTCGTTAAGGCAATTGCTGAAGAAAATAACTACCTGTGGGTCGGTACCATGGGGGGTCTTGTAAAGCTTGATAAAACTACAGGGAACGCTACTTTCTATAATAAATCCAACTCCGGCATCCCCGGAAATTTCACACTCGGTATTGCCGTTGACGCAAACGGGATCAAATGGCAGGCAACCCGCAACGCCGGACTCGGACGCTTCGACGGCCAGAACTGGAAAATCTTTAACCTCGCTAACTCAAACATCCCCTTCAACTGGGTCACTTCTGTAGTCATAGATAAAAACGACGATAAATGGGTTACTACTAACGGCGGAGGCGTTGGCAAACTTACAGATACAGCGTGGACCAGATACAACCCCGCGAACTCCGGTTTCCAGTCCAAGCTTGCCACCTCGATCGCAATAGATTCCTCGGGAGTCAAGTGGGCAGGCTCAAGCGATAAGGGTCTCGGGATGTATAAGGATTCCGCGTGGACAATGCTTAATAAATCAAACTCCCAGCTCCCCGATGACAACGTGCTCTCTGTAACCGTGGACAAGAATAATAATAAATGGGTAGGCACTAAGTCAGGCGGCCTCGCAAAATTTGACGGCACGAACTGGACAATTTATAATACCTCAAACTCAGAGATACCTTCAAACACAGTAAACTCAATTGCAATCGATACAGCGGGCACCATCTGGCTTGCTACAGGAGCCGGAGTTGCAAAATTCGACGGCACTGCATGGACAGTCTACAGCCCCGCAAATTCTGATCTGAAGGACAACCTTATTACCGTGGTCTTTGTCGATAAGGAAAACACTAAATGGGCCGGCACAAACGACTTCGGACTTTTTAAGTTTGACGGCACAAACTGGACACAAATAAATACCTCAAACTCCGGACTTCCGGATAACTGGGTCGGCACAATCGTAATTGATAAGAATAACACAAAATGGATCGGCACACTTCAGGGCCTTGCCTCTTTCGACGGACAGACATGGAAGGTTTATAACGACACAAACGGGCTGCCCGTAAAAGATGTCTATTCCATTGCAATCGATTCAAATGACGTGAAATGGATAGGCACAAACGGCGGCGGACTTGTAAGCTTCGACGGCACCACATTCACAGTTTATAATACTGTTCTTCCAAGCCTTGTAGTCCATTCCGTAAAGGTTGATAAACAGGGCATTATCTGGCTCGGCACCGATGCAGGTGTTGTAAGATATGAAGGAAACATCTGGAAGGTGTATAATACCTCAAATGGGCTCCCGGTAAACAAAGTGCTCTGGGTCGAGCTCGATCACTCAGGAAACCTCTGGGCGGGCACTGGCGGGGGCGGCGCTGCAATGTTTGACGGCTCTGGCTGGATTGTCTACGACAGCCTCAACTCTCCTCTTCCATCCAACACCGTAAACTCCATCGGGGTCGACAGGAACGGCACCAAATGGCTCCAGACCACGCAGGGCGAAGCTATTTTTGACGGCAGCAACTGGACTATAATTAAACCAGCAAAGAACGGGCTGCCCGATCCATATGTAAGATCAATTGCATTCGACTCCACCGGCAACAAATGGATAGGCACATTCCTGGGACTTGTAAAATACAACGATTCCACATTCACGCTTTTTAACCGTCCCAACACGGGGCTCCCCGGTCAGGACGTGGTCTGCATAGCGATTGACAGGTTTGACAATAAATGGATAGGCACAAACCGCGGCCTTGCAGTCTTCAATGAAAAAGGGATTCCCGGAAGCAGCACCTCAGGCCTGAGCAGCAAAATAGAAATACCAAAGGGCTTCAGCCTCATGCAGAACTATCCAAACCCCTTCAACCCAACGACAACAATAAGCTACAGTCTGCCGGGACAAAGCTTTGTAAAATTGAAGGTATTTGACATACTCGGCCGCGAGGTAATGCAGCTAATAAACGAGATCCAGACAGCGGGAGTCCACCAGGCAGTATTCAACGCCCAGACTCTCCCCAGCGGCACATATTTCTACAGATTAGAAGCCGGGAGTTTCACGAGCACAAAGAAGTTGATATTATTAAAATAATTTCCCCCAATTCCAACGGGCTGGTCCCTGCCGACCCCGGCTGACTAGTCAGTACTGACTAGCCCGTACCTTTAGGTACGGGTCCCGGGAAATCGCCTCTCCCCGTTTGGGCTTCAGCCCCCGATTATCCGTTTAGGATCTGGGGCTGAAGCCCCGAGGGTGCGAAGGACGCATGAAACCCCGCGCGCTAAAAGCTCGGGGCTAGTCATAAAATATTTATTGATTGGAATGACTCGGAATACCGTTCTTAAATTAAATAGAACTTCCTATCCAACGCAATTAGGAATAACTACACATTCAAGATATTTGTTGAACCTTTTTTCTCTCAACGCTATCGGATAAAAACATAAGGAGATATATGGGAAGCAGGAGACCAATAAAATTCAAAATAATATTAAATGCGTCAAAATCTGGCATTTGCGTCCCTTCATTCATCTGGAGCAGCCACGACATCCACTTTGTCAGGCTGCTAAGGAGTATTAATACAGCCCATATGCGAATTAATATCAACTGGATTTTCATTTTGCTCAAAACTGTGATCAGGACAGCAGCCTGCAGAATAATCGGCACAAGATTCAAAATGTTAAAAGTAATAAGGAATAAAAATAAATTTGTGCATATGAGTGCTATTAATGCAGTTATAAGCACCACAAGAAATGTTTTATTTGTGTATTCTACCATTTTTAACCTATTGATTTTAACTGCTTTTTAAATAAATACTTTATTCAGAACTAAATTCCATTAAAAGGAACTTCCCTTGATAAGGTTTTCTATTTTAGAATAAATATTTTATTATTTTATACAAAAGTACAATAAAATTAAGGATTCCCGTAAATAGCAGAATGTATACGCCCCATGCATGGGCCCTTGACAATGCATCAGTTTGCTTATCTTTTATTCCAAAGATTAATAATGCAGCCAATATCCCTAAGATGATAAGAGTAACGTTACCTTTTATATTCTCCCATTCCATATATTCTCCAATGCTTAAAAGCCGAAGCCCGATCCTACTCCATAATTGATTATTGTATTAGAGCTTCCAAATACATTGCGCAGTAAGGAAGATTGATCAACTGTAATTGTAGTACTTGGGGCAAGAGCCGTATTTATCATTCTACCCGTTGTAACTCCTATACCGTCCCAAAGCATTGTTCTATAATCTTGATTATCTCCAGTAATTGCAAATTTTATCATACTTGTGCCTAATGCCATTTCACCAGTGACAGTTGAAATGGTAGCTAATCCTCCACTTAATGGGGGAAAGCCAATTGTTATTTTTGCTCCCGTAGCAGTAAGAATACTTGTTCGAGATAAAACAGTATGACTAGCATCTAAAGCCGTTACTGAATTATTCTTTACATTTGCCGCTAATTGCTGCCCTACTTTTTGAGCATCGTTCAAGGTTTTCACTGGTTTAATATTATCTGTCGGGCTCATATCTTTTTCTTCAGTTTTTTCCTGGTACTTTGAATAAACCAATGTGTTCAGAAACTTCTTAAATTTGTCCCACCATGAAGATTTCTCATCACTTTCATCACCTTCATCACCATTTTGACCAGGTTCTCCTTGTTCCATACCATTAGGATCGATAAACCTTAAAGGATTACATTTTGTGTAATTATAAGGACTCCATCCCGGGTATTTACTGGCCAAAGGATCCACGCT
>JAAXKN010000088.1 GCA_025612375.1 Ignavibacteria bacterium | reverse complement strand
TGAAGGAAAAGAAGGAGAAATCAAAATGTCACAAAACCAAAAACCAAATCCAAACGTCGCAACAAAGATTGTTACCGACAAAGTCAGACTCAGCTACCTGCACGTATGGGAACCTGCAGCTGTAGACGAAGGCTCTGAGAAAAAGTATTCTGCATCCATCATCATCCCGAAGCTTGTCAACGGAAAGAAGAACCCGGATGTTGACAAGATCGTAACCGCAATCAGTGCAGCCATCGAACAAGGCAAAGCCAAATGGGGTGGCAAGGTTCCAAGCAACCTGAAGACCCCGCTCCGCGATGGCGACAAAGAACGTGAAGATGATGATGCCTATGCCGGCAGTTACTTCATCAATGCATCAAGCACCACCAAGCCAGGCGTCGTAGATGCCAACATTCAAACAATCATCAACCAGGATGAGCTCTATTCCGGATGTTACGGCCGTGTATCAATTAACTTTTATGCCTTCGATAAAGGTGTGAACAAGGGCATTGCTGCAGGTCTCAACAACATCCAGAAGCTTGAAGACGGAGATCCTCTTGGCGGACGCTCAACTCCTGAAAATGACTTCGCCGCTACTGCATCTGCAGGAGACCTTCCGGATTGGATGAAATAAGAAGACTCCACGTCGACATCGAGTCGTACAGTGAGGTCGATATAAAGACATGCGGGGCTTACCGTTATGTGGATGACCCGAGCTTCGAGATCCTTCTCATCGGCTATGCAATCGACAATCAGCCCGTAGAAGTGATCGACCTGGCACAAGGAGAATCATTGCCACAGTGGCTGAAGGAAGCCCTGACGAACCCCGCATGGCTCAAAACAGCGCATAACGCAAACTTCGAGCGCACCTGCTTTGCCAAGTGCCTCGGAGTGCCTATGCCGCCGGAGCAATGGGAGTGCTCAGCGGTACGAGCGGCAACGCTGGGACTGCCAAGAAGTCTTGAAGATGTAGGCGAAGTGCTAGACCTTGGCGAGGATGAAAAGAAGATGCGCGAAGGCAAAGCACTGATCAATTACTTCTGCAAACCTTGCTCACCTACAAAAGCCAATGGCGGACGCACCAGGAACTATCCGCGTCATGACATGGCCAAGTGGGATTTGTTCAAAGCCTACAACAAACAGGACGTAGTCACCGAAAGAGCCATATTAGAAAAACTTTCAGCATACCCAAAGACCACACAGGTGGAGGAGCATCTGTGGGATCTCGACCAGAAGATAAACGACCATGGCGTGCTGGTTGAAAAACAACTCGTTGATAACATCATTAATTTTTACGCAGATCATAAAGACCGGCTTATCCAAAGGGCTATTGAGATAAGCGGCATTGACAACCCCGGAAGCATACCTCAAGTAAGAAGATGGTTAGCCAGCCGGGGTTTTTCGTCCCCTAGCCTGGACAAGGATGCCGTCAAGGACCTTGTCAAAACCGTAGCAGATAAAGAAGTATTGGAATTTTTAAGAATTTATCAAGAACTCGGAAAGACATCTGTTGAAAAGTATGAAGCTCTCAACCGCTCAATGTGCCATGACACACGGATCCGCGGGACACTTATGTTCTACGGAGCAAACCGGAGCGGGCGCTGGAGCGGACGGATCTTCCAACCGCAAAATCTTCCACAGAACAAGATGAAAGATATAGACACTGCGCGGTCCATCGTGATGGATGATAACTTCGAGCTGCTTGAGATGCTCTATGACTCTCCCACCGAAGTCTTCAGCCAATTGGTCCGTACAGCTCTTATCTCCGAACCTGGTCGAACCTTTACGGTTGCTGACTACTCTGCCATCGAAGCCAGAGTGCTATCATGGCTTGCGGATGAACAGTGGAGACTGGACGTCTTCGCCACCCACGGCAAGATTTACGAGGCGACCGCAAGCAAGATGTTTAAAATCCCGATCGAACAGATCACAAAGGAATCGCCTTACCGGAAAAAAGGTAAAGTTTCAGAACTTGCTTGTATAGCCGAAGGAACACTTATCACCACAAACAAAGGTTTAGTGCCTATAGAACACATTACTACAGATATGCTTCTGTGGGACGGTGACCAATTTGTAAAACATGATGGCGTAATCTACAAAGGAATCAAGGAGGTAATAACTTATGATGGACTTACCGCAACCAAAGATCATCTCGTATGGGTCGAGGGGGAAGATTACCCAATACCAATGGGACAAGCCGCCGAAAGCGGATCACGTCTCGCAAAATCAAAGCCAAATTGGCATGATCTATGGAAATGTAAAAATAATCAGCTCAGAGAGACGATACATAAGGGGCTGGACCGACTGTTGCGTATTGACAGAATGCATCCATTGTCATTCAAAACAGTGGACCCTTTTGGGAAATTTAACACGTGGTCGAAGCAAAGGTTGTCAAAGATGTTCACAACCGAAACTAGCTCCTCCATGGCTTTACAAGAGGGCTTCTGCAGCAAAGCAACGATGCACGAATCCAAAATGCAGGAATTATGGCATTTACGGGGGGCGGGGTATCAAGTTCAATTTCCGAAGCGTTCAAGAAGCTTGCCTGTATCTGATGGAACTGGCGAATTACAACCTAGACCGCTCTTTGGAATTAGACCGGATAGACAACAATGGCCATTACGAAAAAGGGAACCTTCGATTTGTTCCAAAAGAAGTGAACTTATCAAATCGGAATGTAACCGTTCTTCCACATTGGGATCCAAAAGCTTGGCCCTATGCGCGAAGTGTTGTAACCAGAAAACTGTCTGCGGGAAAAACCCGAGAAGAGATTATTCAAGAAGCAAAAACTGCAGTGGAAAAGAAAACAAAGAACTGGAAAGCAATTCAAGAAAAGTTAGAGTCTATGACATATTAAATTGCGGACCACGAAATTGTTATACGGCATCTGGGGTGCTAGTACACAACTGTGGCTACCAAGGCGGCGCCGGAGCTTACGAGCGCATGGGCGCCAAGGACATGGGCCTAAGTGATGCCGAGGTCCAAAACCTGGTCAACTCATGGCGTGAGGCCAATCCGAACATTGTCAGGTACTGGGGAACTGTGGAAGACGCAATGAAAAGCGCCATCATGAGCCCGGGCTTCGTTGTCAAGGTTCCTCACGGAATTGAATTTCAGATGATCAGTGACACGCTCTTCATCAAGCTGCCGAGTGGACGTCAGCTCGCCTACAAGGATGCAGTCGTGGTTAAAGTAGGCTTCCGACAGGAGATCCGTTATCAAGGACAAAATCAGCAGACAGGCAAATGGGAGACGACCTCAACCTATGGCGGTAAGATTACCGAAAACATCTGCCAGGCTGTGGCTCGTGACTGTCTCGGATGGGCAATGCTCGCACTGGATGCCAATGGTTATACACCGCTTTTCCATGTGCATGACGAGGTAATCATAAGCGTTGACGATGCCACAAAAGACGCAGACATGAAACTGATATCCGACCTGATGGCCAAACAGTATGACTGGCAAAAGGGCCTCATCCTTAGAGCTGATGCCTACCAAACCAAATACTACTTAAAAGATTAAGGAGGCGCATAGATGAAATATTTCATTGACGGAAAAACAGCACGATCCTGGTGCATGGATAACGGCTACAGCTTGTCTTTCGTCCTGGTTCTTTTGAAAAAAGGCCTGACTGCAGATGAAATCAAAAAGCAGTGCCGGGATCGTTACGCTGACAGATTTCAGGATGCCATCTCGGAAGCCGTGGAAGCCATTAAGCGGGCAAGGTCCTATACTGACATGTACAACGCCCGGGAAGCTCTCCTCAAGAAAATCGGCCGCACGCCTGACCATGAAGCGATGTGGGATGGCGTGATCGCCGGAAAATACACCATCAACGAAACCTGGAAGCCCACTCCGGAAAGCCCGAGGTACCAGATAAGTTCTCTGGGCCGGGCCCGGAAGCTGATGAAAAACGGCAACCATTACCTGCTAAGCGTACAGCTCAAGCAGGCTAAGCGGGCCGGCAGTGAGTATAACTTCCTCACCGTGAGGATCGCCGGTCATGATACCAATCTAGCCAAGGCGGTTGCTGAAGCATTCGTTCCGAAGATCCCGGGATGCAACTGGGTATACAACATCGACGGCAACCCGGAGAACTGCAAAGCCTCAAACCTCAGATGGATCAGCCGGAAAGAAGCACTGCAGCTCTATGGATACACCACCAGAAGACCAAAACAGATCCAACTGCTGAACGATGCCGGCCTGGTCATAGAGACCTTTGATTCAGCCTGGGAGGCAGCCGAGAAGCTGAAGGTGTCATATCAGACAATTATCAATTATTGTACCAATTCAATTCAAAAACCAAAATTCCATATCAGATACAAGAAAGGAGCCTAATATG
>JAAXKN010000087.1 GCA_025612375.1 Ignavibacteria bacterium | reverse complement strand
GACAAATATATAAAGATATATAAGCCGGATGAATTTGCAATTGAATCGGCTTTCTTTGGAAAAAACGTTCAGTCGGCCATGAAAATAGGTTATGCCCGCGGGGTTGCAATGCTGGCTGCCGTGCATAACGGCCTTCCTGTCAGTGAATACTCCCCCAGGGAAGTTAAGAAGTCAGTTGTGGGAAACGGAGCTGCCTCAAAACGGCAGGTTCAGTATATGATCAACCACATTCTTTCTCTTGAAGAAAAGAAAATGCTTTTTGATGAGTCTGACGCCCTTGCAATTGCAACATGCCATGCCTTCAGGGTTAAATCGGCTGTCCCAAAGGCCAAAAGCTGGAAGGCTTTCATTGAGGCAAACCCGGGCAGAGTAATTAACAACTAAGCAGTTTAAGAAATGATTGGACATCTTACAGGCAAAATATTAAGCAAAAAGCCCACTCAGGTGCTCCTGGATGTTTCAGGCGTAGGCTACGTGGTAAACGTTTCAATCAACACCTTTGAAAAGCTCCCCGAAGAAGGCCAGCCGGCCTCAGTCCATACATACCTGGCCGTTCGGGAGGATGCAATGACTCTCTACGGGTTTTCATCTGAATCCGAAAAACAGATGTTTGAGCTTTTAATAAGCATAAACGGCATAGGGCCCAAGCTTGCACAGGGAATCTTATCGGGCATACAGATTGACGAATTAAAGCACGCTCTTAAGTCCGGCAACATTGCAAGGCTCGTTGCCGTGCCGGGCGTGGGTCGTAAAACGGCAGAACGCATGCTCCTGGATCTTAGGGACAAGGTGGATGCAGTTACCGGCGAAAAGGAATCTCCCCTTGTGGCCTCATTTAAGATTAAAGACGACGCCATTGCGGCTCTTACAACCTTAGGCTATAACCAGAAGATGGCCGAGAAAGCCATACGCGATATACTGATGGAAAACCCGTCCGTACCTTTAGAAGACCTTATAAGACAGGCTTTATCGCACCTCAATAAATAAAGTTTATAAAAAAACCGGGAAGAGGGATTTTATTCCCGCCTCCCGGCTCCAATAATTGCATATATAACTAAGACACTAGGCTATTTCCGTTTCCAGGCTCCCTATTCCTGTAATTTCGGCCTCAATTTTATCTCCCTTAACTACTTTGCCAACTCCTGCAGGAGTGCCTGTAAAGATCAAATCCCCTTTTTCAAGCGGCAGGACCGCAGAGATGTATTTTACAATTTCCACGGGCGGGAATATCATCATATCCAGCGTGCTGTTCTGCCTTACCTCTCCGTTAACCTTAAGAGTTATTGTTTCTTTCATTGTAAGAGGGTGCTCAGTCTTCAGTACAAAGTCTGAAAGCACGGCTGAGGTGTCAAAGCACTTGGCCAGTGTCCACGGGTTCCCTTTTTTTGAAAGTTCGCGCTGCAGGTCCCTCAGCGTCATATCAAGCCCCACGCCGTAGCCTGCAATTGCCTCTTCGGCCTCAATGGCATCACCGTTCTTAATATCTTTTCCTATAAGCAGAACAAGCTCACCCTCATAGTGCAGTTCTTCTGAATAAGTCGGGTGAATTACTTTGTCGCCCGAATAAATTATTGTAGAGGCGGGTTTAAGAAATATAAGTGGGAATTCAGGCGTCTCATGCCCCAGCTCCTTTATGTGCTCGGCATAATTGCGTCCCACGCAGACCATCTTGCCGACAATGAATTCCCCGCTGGAATTCTTAACATTTACCTTTTTCATGCTGCTCCAATAAATATTTTCTGTATTGTTTTAAGTTTTCTGTTTTTTCTTTTCTGCCGCCGGGAACAGTATGTTGTTAAGTATCAGCCTGTAGCCGGGCGAATTCTTATAAAGGCTTAAGTCGGTCGGGGGGCTTCCAACCATATGCTGATAGTCCTCGGGATCGTGCCCGCCGTAGAAGGTGAATGTTCCCCTGCCGAAATTTCCGTGTATGTACTTAATCTGGTCCGTCCCGGCGCGCTCGGCAAGGAGGATAACGGACTTTTTAATGTCTTTTTTGTGGAACATGGTGGTCTGCCCCATAAAGCCGTGCACAACGTTAACGTGATCCTGTGTCAGCATTGTGGGAACGGGATCGTACTTGGCTGAGAACTGGAAGAGAGTAAAATAATCGTTCTGCGGAGAGCCTATCTCCTGCATCTGTACGTCGATATCTGAAAACTCATAAACGTAAGGGTTCATCTCAAGCTTAAAATCCTGGAATGCGAGTGTCTTTGAGAAGTCCAGCTTCTTCTGTGCATCGGGATCCGGCGAGTCGCCGTCGTACATCTTGTCGCATATGTCAACGCCGTCGGCAGCAAGAGCTATGTCGTAAGAATCCGTTGCCGAGCACATTGCAAAAAGGAATCCTCCCTGCGCCACGTAATTTTTTATAGTCTTAACTACATCGAGCTCCATTTGAGAGACTTTCTTATAGCCCAGCTTTTTTGCCTCGCTTTCATAGAGCATCTGCTGCTCAATGTACCACTGTGCCCCTGAGAAGCTGGCATAAAATTTACCGTACTGCCCCGTAAAATCCTCGTGGTGCAGGTGAAGCCAGTCATATTTAGAAAGGTCGCCCCTTAAGATCTCCTCGGCCCATACCTTGTCGTAAGGCACCTCGGCATATTCCAGTGCAAGCGTTACGGCGTCATCCCAGGGCTTAAAGCCTTTAGGGACGTAGACCGCAATGCGGGGGGCTTTTTCAAGGTGCATTACTTCCATATTCTGGTCTTCGCTCTGGACGAGGCGGTAGATTTCAGAGGCCTGTGAGGCATCAAGCGCGTCAAAGGCAACTCCCTTGATCCTGCACGTGTTTGCAAGCTCCCCGGAATAGTCGAGCATAAAAGACCCGCCGCGGTAGTTCAAAAGCCAGTCGGCTTTCAATCCCGCTTTTAGCGCGTTAAAGGTTATTCCGTAGGCTTTAAGGTGGTCAGTTTGCTCGAGATCCATATAGATAAGCAGTTTTGACTGTGCAAAGAGGCCGGAAGAAAAGATAAGTAAAATTGCTATTAGATATTTCATCGGATCATCCTGGTATAAAAAGCAAAAAATAAAAGGAAGACGCATAGTCTTCCTTTTATTTGCATACTATTTCTTACAAAGTGATTTTAAGCTGATTTTCTGTCAGCTTCTATATAAACCGGCTTGTCGCCGTTTTCAACCGTATCTTTCGTAATTACGCACTTATCGACGTTATCCATAGACGGGAGCTCAAACATAATGTCAAGCAGGAAGTCTTCAATTATAGAGCGCAGTGCTCTTGCCCCGGTCTTCCTTTCAATTGCCTTCTGGACTATAGCGTCAATTGCAAATGGGTCGAATTCCAGTTCTACACCTTCCATTAAGAAAAGTTTCTTGTACTGTTTCAAAAGCGCGTTTCTGGGTTCGGTAAGAATATTCTTCAGCGCGTCTTTTGAAAGCGACTGCAGAGGTGCCGTAACAGGAAGACGCCCGATCAGTTCAGGAATAAGACCGTACTTCAGAAGGTCCTCAGGCTGAACGAGGCTTATCAGGTCGTCCTGGTTCATGTCGTGGCTGCCTGAGATTTCGCTTCCAAATCCCATCTTGTTCTTGTTAATTCTGGAGGCGATGATGTTTTCAACTCCGGCAAATGCGCCGCCAACAATAAAGAGTATGTTTTTTGTATTAACGTTTATAAGGCTCTGTTCCGGGTGCTTGCGCCCTCCTCTTGGCGGTACGCCGGCTACGGTGCCTTCTAAAATCTTCAGAAGCGCCTGCTGAACTCCCTCGCCTGAAACATCTCTTGTAATGGAAGTGCTTTCGCTTTTTCTTGCAATCTTGTCTATTTCATCTATATATACAATTCCCTTCTGCGCCTTTTCAAGGTTGTAATCTGCTGCCTGAAGAAGCCTTACAAGCACCGTTTCCACGTCATCGCCAACGTAGCCGGCCTCGGTAAGAGTTGTGGCATCTGCAATTGCAAAGGGAACATCAAGTATTTTTGCCAATGTCTGTGCAAGGAGTGTTTTTCCAACGCCTGTCGGGCCTATGAGCAGAATGTTGCTTTTTTCGATTTCCACGTCGTCAAGCTCAAAGAATGTGGACTTACTCTGAACTCTTTTATAGTGGTTATAGACGGCAACCGAAAGCACCTTCTTTGCCCTTTCCTGGTCAACTACATATTCATCCAGATTTTTCTTAATCATCTCAGGCGTAAGTACATAGTCGTTTTTTGTCTTTCCCGTATAAGCGGCCAGATTATTTTTCAAAATATCCACGCTTGTTGTGATGCATATATCACAGATATATACGTCCGGACCGGCAACCATGCTGGAAACTTCGCTTCCGTCGCGGCCGCAGAAAGAACAATTAACAGACTTGTTGTTATTTTTTTTACTCATAAATTATCACTCGGTTTGTTTTTCAGTTTACTAATATTTTCTCTGGCGTCATCAAGATATAAGGAGTTTGGGA
>JAAXKN010000086.1 GCA_025612375.1 Ignavibacteria bacterium | reverse complement strand
GCCTCTTCAGATAACAAACTAGACTTTGCCCGCGATGGCGACCTAGTTGAGTATGGTGAGGACTACCTGAAGGTTCATGAAGAAAAAGGAAACTACTACATCACTTACTACGATTATAAGAAGACCGGCTGGTACACAGTGGAACTGCAAAAAACTTACCCTTACTTGGAATATGACCCTGCAAATATCACTGCTCTGTATAAGAAAGTGGGTCAAGGCCTGATCCGGTATGAGGTGAAGGCATGAGCAATGGTTGCTATTACGGATCCGCTGAAGAAAAGGTCAACTTTAAAAAGTACTACAAGAACCGCTCAAAATCCAAGCGTCCTAAATGCCATCCATGGAAGAAAGCGAAGAGGAAGAAATGATGGAACTCACAACAATCAGGATTTATCCTGAAGGAACCAAGCTTCCACTCATATTCAATGACCAGCCATGCGATAAGCATAAGAAGTTCTATAAACAAATTGAACGCTCCAAAGAGACAGGCCTGATACTTGACTTCCAAGAACGCTGTCTCTTCTGTGGGGCAACAAAGACCCATTGGATCCTCTTAAGCGAAGATGGAACGCCCAGCTCAAACGGTAAAAAAGTATACAAATACAAGCACTGGAAGCAATTTCCGGAGAAAGGAAAAAGCATGGAAAACAAAACACAGCTTGACCGCATGGAAGCCAAACTTGATACGCTCATCGAACAAAAGAAGAGCCAAGAAAAAGATCGCACTTATTTTGCCAGGTCCATCGACAACCTTGGCCGTATGGTTATTCCAAGGGATCTTCGAAACAAAATGGGTATCAAGGTTCATGACACTCTCAAGGTCTACCAAGAAGGTGACCGCATAATTGTTGAAATCAAAAAAGAAATCAAATAAACCTGGAGGTAAATATGGATTTAATAATCGTAACCAGATACCTACTGATCATCACAATCATAGAAGCGCTTTGCGCATACCTCATTGTCATCATCAAAAACGCTGAAATATGCCGGCTGAAGCATGAGGCGGAAAACGCTCAAGCAATGGCCAAACGTGAAATAGCCGATTCACTGATGCTCGCCAAACTCAACCTGAAGCTTAAAAACGAACGGATCAAATACCTGGAAAGCACTTTGGAAGCAATCAAGACCGGATCCGGAATTGAGATCTCGCCTGACGACAGCCAGAAGATCATAGACCGACAGCTTATGCTGGCCAAGGCAGAGCATGGCAAACTCGTAGAAGAATTTAAGAAAACGGGCAACCTCTCGCTGTGTTTCGAAATGGCCAAAATCAATGACAGCATAAAGCTCATGGAGAAAATGTCTCGCAAGGAGGTGCCCGATGGGAGTCAAGAACAAAATGGCTGACCTGAACAACCACCTCTTCGAGGAGATGGAACGCTTAAATGATGAAGACCTGCAGGGCGATGATCTGGAAAAGGAAATCAAAAGAGCCAACGCCATGGCCAAGACCGCGCATGCCATCATCGCTAACAACACGCTGGCACTCAACGCCAAAAAGCATTTTGATGAGTACGGAATCTCCGGAGCAGATGCACCCGAGACTCTCAGGCTTGAGAACAAATTATGAGCAAACGCATGCACCGATACACCTCAGAAGAGGGCGCCTTCATCCGGGCTCACGCAAAGGGAATCACCTCGGAAGAACTCACAGCCCTCTTCAATAAGCATTTCGCGCTCAACCTGACAGCACAGCAGATCAGGAGCTACAAGCACAATAAACACATTTTGAGCGGCATCGATTGTCGATTTAAACTCGGGAGAAATCCTACATACAAAGGCAAGGGCTGGCCGCCAACACATTTCAAAAAAGGGAATATTCCAGGTAATCGTCGGGAAGTGGGGAGCGAGCGTGTTGATGTCGATGGCTATACAAAAATCAAGGTCAGCGAACACAAATGGCTTCCAAAGCATAAAGCCATCTGGGAAGCTGCAAATGGACCTATCCCGAAAGGACATCACCTCATGTTCGCCGATGGCGATAAGTCCCACATATCACTAGATAACCTCATCCTGGTAACGCAAGCTGAAGAACTGCTGATCAACCGGCGAAGGCTCCTTAGCAATGATCCGGAACTCTCAAGATCCGGAGCGCTCGTTGCCAAGATGCTGGATACCGCGTTTAAACGTAAGAAAGATTTGAAGAAAAAACGGGAGGGAAAATGATGAACCGTAATCAAGAATACCAGGAAAACATCAAGAACACAATCGTCAGCAAAAGAACGGTAATGGTTGATAAAGCCTTTCATTACAGGTGCACAACCTGTGGCCATGAGGAAGTGATGTGGCTTGAGAAAGGCCTCGAGAACTTCGGGAGACCCGGCCATCAGCCGGTACCTTTCAGCATTTCCTGCAAATACAAAGGATGCAGAGGCTTCATGAACCACGTAGACTTTCACAAAGACCTTTATCTGGGCGAATCAAGACCGCTCAAGAAAGGCGAGAGCTGGTTCGAATATGACTACAAAAATCCGAGTGGCTGCGGAGATCCTCACAAGATGTGGCTGAAGGAGGAAAATAAAAATGCCTAAGAAGAAATTCATCGAAGGTCAATACAAACTGAATCTGCCTTTTAACGAAGATACCAAAAAGAAAGTGACTGAATGCGCTAAAGAACTGGAAAAAGATGAAGACATTGGTTTCACCTTTGGCACTACAGATGATGAAACTGAATGGTATCTGGATTTCAGGATATCAGCTTATACCATCAATGAATGCCGCGCAAAAAGGAATTCCATGAAACAGATTCTTAAAAAGATATGCAACTTTGAGGCGACACTGGAGATGGAAGGCAGTTGCATATGACCAAGGAAAAACCCATCAATGAGCCGATCCGCAAAGAATGCGGCGACTGTTTCTACAATTATCAATGCAATGGTGGCTGTGCCACAGATCCGAAAGATTGTCCATATCTCAAAATAAAAGAGGAGGAAAAAAATGAGAACAATTAAGTTCCGCGCCAAACGGAAAGACAATGGCGAGTGGGTTTACGGTGCTTACTTCTGCATCCATCACGATGATGGCCGTACCCACCTTCATCACTTCATCATTCCGGAAAATGTTCCGATACCCAAAGATAAACCAATAGGCGAAATTCAGGTTGAAATCGACCCGAAAACGCTTGATCAGTTCATGGGCTACACCGACATGGATGGTAAAGAAGTTTATGAAAATGACATCCTATCACAAGAGACCTCACGCGACAAGCTTCTCTACCAAATCAATTACCAGGAAGCAAGCTTGTCCTATCTAAAAGTTACCAAAGGAGAGCTCAATCCCGCTTGGTGGCCTGAAAGCATGTTGATTAATGGGCGCCTTCGTTTTTACAAAGTGATAGGCAATAAGCGTGACAACCCTGACCTGGGTGCCAAGATTTCCGGAAAGACAGCTTGAGGTGATACCATGAATGAAGCTGAAAACAAATTCGTAGCCTTCCTGAAGGAAGAGATTGATCGTCATGAGAAGCAAATCATTGCCCTGGAAGCGACTCTCGAGACAATGGCCAAGACCAAATACGCCAAGTCAATAGTCAACCAGCAAATAGACCGGGCCCACACTCAAAAGGTCCAGACACAAGTCATCCTTGACAAGTACCAGGAACTAGAGGTGAGATCATGAACAAGTATCAAGAAGCTTTAAACAAAATCGAACACGGCACCATGCAATTTGATTATGCGCTCACTGATCCCTCACAACCCGGTATGTTAGAAGAAATACCTATTGGAAGTGCCTTTCACACTGAAATTGATATTCTTAGGGGACTAGCAGACAAAGAAGAACCTATGAAACCTCAAATAATTGATAAACCTGATTTGCACTACATTTATTATTGCCCTAAATGTGGCGCAACTTTGATGGTCGATAGGAGTTTACACCCAAAACATTTGTTTAATTATTGTGGCAGATGCGGTAAGGCACTAGATTGGACCGGTGACCTATGACCAGACACCAAAGATGCCAGGACGCACTAGACAACGTCCGGAGCGTTTATGCCGATAACATGATCGAAGAAGGACGACCAAAGGTTGACTTCACGGATATCGACACGCTGCAGCAGCTGATCGATACAAGTGAGGTAATCAAGCCAACAGTGTATAGCCGCCACAAGGGCCACATTTTTGCTGAGTGTATGTGCGGAAACCTGAAACTCAACCCGAGCATGCACTTCTGCCCGGAGTGCGGCCGAGAATTGGATTGGGAGGGCGTAGCCTAATGCAAGAAATCCAAAATAAGCTGATTAAAGACTATGGAATAAACATAGTTAAGAGCTGCGAATGCCTCAGCCGCGGACACGCCCATGTCGACGGCACACGGCGGATCTGCAATTGGAAGCAGGAAGAAAATATCGGGTCCACGTTCACGCTGCTGCATGAAATAGGACACATCGAAACATTCAAGAGCTCCATGCGCAGAGCCGAA
>JAAXKN010000085.1 GCA_025612375.1 Ignavibacteria bacterium | reverse complement strand
GTAAATAAAAATCCTGGCGACTTCCTACTCTCCCACATCGAGATAATGCAGTACCATCGGCGTATAGGGGCTTAACTTCTCTGTTCGGAATGGGAAGAGGTGTTTCCCCCTAGCTATAGTCACCAGAAAAACTCTAGTAAAACTTAAAATACAAAATGAAAGAAAATAATTGAAAGAGCAGCCGTCAGAGCAAAAGAAGAAAAACGTGTTATCTATGGATAAAAATATAATTGATTAAGTCTCACGACTTATTAGTACTGCTCGGCTGAACCCATTACTGGGCTTATACCTGCAGCCTATCAACCTCGTCATCTCCGAGGAGTCTTTAGTCACATAAAGTGAGGGATACCTCATCTTGAAGCGTGCTTCGCGCTTAGATGCTTTCAGCGCTTATCACAACCGTACATAGCTACCCAACGATACCACTGGCGTGATAATTGGTGCACTAGAGGTACGTTCATTCCGGTCCTCTCGTACTAAGAATGACCCTTCTCAAGTATCCTGCGCCCGCATAGGATAGGGACCGAACTGTCTCACGACGTTCTGAACCCAGCTCACGTACCGCTTTAATTGGCGAACAGCCAAACCCTTGGGACCTTCTTCAGCCCCAGGATGCGATGAGCCGACATCGAGGTGCCAAACCTTGCCGTCGATATGAACTCTTGGGCAAGATCAGCCTGTTATCCCCGGCGTACCTTTTATCCTTTGAGCGACGGCACTTCCACTCGCTACCGTCGGATCACTAAGTCCTGCTTTCGCACCTGCTCGACTTGTAGGTCTCGCAGTTAAGCTCCCTTTTGCCTTTACACTCGCCGCACGATTACCAACCGTGCTGAGGGAACCTTTGAGAGCCTCCGTTACTCTTTAGGAGGCGACCGCCCCAGTCAAACTACCCGCCTAACACTGTCCCAAACCCAGATTCATGGGTCGTGGTTAGAATCCAAATAAAGCAAGGGTGGTATTTCACCATTGGCTCCACCGAAGCTAGCGCCCCGGCTTCAAAGCCTCCCACCTATCCTACACATGCTTTATCCGAACCCAATGCTAGGGTGCAGTAAAGGTGCACGGGGTCTTTCCGTCCATATGCGGGTAACCGGCGTCTTCACCGGTACCACAATTTCACCGAGCCCGTGGTTGAGACAGAGCCCAAATCGTTACACCATTCGTGCAGGTCGGAACTTACCCGACAAGGAATTTCGCTACCTTAGGACCGTTATAGTTACGGCCGCCGTTTACTGGGGCTTCGGTTCAAAGCTTCTCTTACGATAACCTCTCCCCTTAACCTTCCAGCACCGGGCAGGTGTCAGTCCGTATACATCGTCTTAATTGACTTCGCACAGACATGTGTTTTTGTTAAACAGTCGCTTGGGCCATTTCTCTGCGGCCTCTTTCGGCTTCAGGAGTAAATCCCTAGACCTACTTGAGGCACCCCTTATCCCGAAGTTACGGGGTTAATTTGCCGAGTTCCTTAACCACGGCTCACTCGAGCACCTTAGAATATTCATCCCATCTACCTGTGTCGGTTTGCGGTACGATCTGATAAGATTCTCCCGTACGAAGATTTTCTTGGCAGCATGCTTACGGTTAGTTTGTGAGCTAAGCTCTCCCATTCATATCTCGGTGTAAGAGAAAGCGGATTTGCCTGCCTTCTCCACCTACATACTTAGACCACCTAATCCAACAGGTGGCTAACCTTCACTTCTGCGTCCCTCCTTACGGTCAAACGAATATTACCAGGTACAGGAATATTAACCTGTTTGCCATCACTTACGCCTTTCGGCCTCAGCTTAGGGATCGACTAACCCTGAGACGATTAACGTTGCTCAGGAAACCTTAGATTTTCGGTGGACAGATTTTCCATCTGTCTTATCGTTACTTATGCCAACATTTGCTTTTCTATCCGCTCCAGCATGCCTCACGACACACCTTCGATGCAGAATAGAATGTTCCCCTACCACGTCATAATTAAATGACATCCAAAACTTCGGCAAGTAGTTTAAGTCCCGAGAATTGTCGACGCCAGATCGCTTGACTAGTGAGCTATTACGCACTCTTTAAATGAGTGGCTGCTTCTAAGCCAACATCCTAGTTGTCTAAGCAATCTAACATCCTTTATCTGTTAACTACTATTTAGGGGCCTTAGTTGTTGATCTGGGTTGTTTCCCTCTCGGCAATGAAACTTATCTCCCACTGCCTGACTCCCGAGAAACATGTATACGGTATTCGGAGTTTGTCAGGGTTTGGTACCGTTGTGACAGCCCTAGCCCTATCAGTGCTCTACCTCCGTTACACTATTACTCGAGGCTAGCCCTAAAGCTATTTCGGGGAATACGAGCTATCTCCGAGTTTGATTGGTCTTTCGCTCCTACCCTCACCTCATCCAAGCGGTTTTCAACCCACACTAGTTCGGACCTCCATGAGGTTTTACCCTCACTTCATCCTGGACAAGGGTAGATCACCCGGTTTCGCGTCTACCGCATGCAACTTAAACGCCCGTTTTCAGACTTGCTTTCGCTTCGGCTCCGCTTCTTAAAAGCTTAACCTTGCTGCATACGAGTAACTCGTTGGCTCATTAAACAAAAGGCACGCTGTCATCCCGATAAATCGGGACTCCAACCGTTTGTAAGCATACGGTTTCAGGTACTATTTCACCCTCCTGTTAGGAGTACTTTTCACCTTTCCCTCACGGTACTGCTGCGCTATCGGTTACGAGAGAGTATTTAGCCTTAGGAGATGGTTCTCCCGGATTCACACAAAATTCCACTTACTTCGTGTTACTTGGGAAAAGCTTAAAGAGTTACATTATTTTCACCTACAGGACTATCACCTTCTTTGGTCAGACTTTCCAGATTGTTCGGTTAATAATATAATTTTTGACTCTTTGACCTAACAGTAATTCGGTCTAAAGCTTCCCGCGACACCGCTGACACAACGGTTACTGCCTTTAACATGTCAGACGGTTTAGGCTCTTTCCGTTTCGCTCGCCACTACTCAGGAAATCACTATTGTTTTCTCTTCCACCAGCTACTTAGATGTTTCAGTTCACTGGGTTGTCTTCATGCATCCTATGGATTCAGATGCAGATAATAGAACATTACTTCTATTGGGTTGTCCCATTCGGAGATCTACGGGTCTCAGGTTATTTCCACCTATCCGTAGCTTTTCGCAGGTTGTCGCGTCCTTCATCGACTTCTCGTACCAAGGCATCCACCGTATGCCCTTAGTAACTTAACCAAAAATTCATATTTTTATACACAGATATTATATTTTTCTTTTTTTGATAACGGCTAGTAAAACTTCGCTTTCTAAAAGAAAACTACGTTTTTACTCTTTCAAATTTTCAAAGAACATTTTTTGTTTGTGGAGCTAATCAGGATCGAACTGATAACCTCCGCCTTGCAAGGGCGGCGCTCTCCCAATTGAGCTATAGCCCCAGTAATCCTTAACCAATATTTGGTACTATTTAAGGGTCGCTGGGTGATATAAGACAAGTCTCAGACTTCTAGTCTATAGCAACACACCCTTAAAAAGTGGGCCTGAGTAGAATTGAACTACTGACCTCACGCTTATCAGGCGTGCGCTCTAACCATCTGAGCTACAGGCCCAGGTCTTAATCTTCGTCAAAATTTTCAAGAACAGTGCTTTACCTGGTTCAAAATAGCATCAGGTCTAACATCTTTAATAAAGAAAAGTGAGTGTAAGGACTTTCAGTAATCTTTGAATCCTATGATATGATTACTCTAGAAAGGAGGTGATCCAGCCGCACCTTCCGGTACGGCTACCTTGTTACGACTTAGCCCCAGTCACTGGTTTTACCTTAGGCAGCTCCCCCCTTGCGGTTAGGACACTGACTTTGGGTACCCCCAGCTTCCATGGCTTGACGGGCGGTGTGTACAAGGCCCGGGAACGTATTCACCGCGCCGTGCTGATGCGCGATTACTAGCAATTCCGACTTCATGGAGTCGAGTTTCAGACTCCAATCCGAACTGAGGATGCTTTTATGGGATTGGCTCCACCTCGCGGCTTGGCAACCCTTTGTAACATCCATTGTAGCACGTGTGTGGCCCTAGGCGTAAGGGCCATGCGGACTTGACGTCATCCCCACCTTCCTCACTACTTGCGTAGGCAGTCCTGTTAGAGTGCCCAGCTTAACCTGATGGCAACTAACAGTAGGGGTTGCGCTCGTTGCGGGACTTAACCCAACACCTCACGGCACGAGCTGACGACAGCCATGCAGCACCTGTACAAGTGCCCCGAAGGGAAGGGTGCTTTCACACCCGGTCACTTGCCTTTCAAGCCTAGGTAAGGTTCTTCGCGTTGCATCGAATTAAACCACATGCTCCACTGCTTGTGCGGGCCCCCGTCAATTCCTTTGAGTTTCAACCTTGCGATCGTACTCCCCAGGTGGAATACTTAATGCGTTAGCTGCGACACTGAGCCCTCAGGCCCAACATCTAGTATTCATCGTTTACAGCGTGGACTACCAGGGTATCTAATCCTGTTTGCTACCCACGCTTTCGCGCCTCAGCGTCAGTTACAGACCAAGAGACCGCCTTCGCCACTGGTGTTCTTCCAGATATCTACGTATTTCACCACTACACCTGGAATTCCATCTCTCTCTTCTGAACTCAAGATTTGCAGTATCAAAGGCAGCTCTGCAGTTAAGCTGCAGGATTTCACCTCTGACTTACAAACCCGCCTACGCGCCCTTTACACCCAGTAAATCCGGACAACGCTAACCCCCTACGTATTACCGCGGCTGCTGGCACGTAGTTAGCCGGGGTTTCCTCTGAAGGTACAGTCAAAACGGAATTCGATTCCGCACTTTCTTCCCTTCTCACAGGAGTTTACAACCTTACGGCATTCATCCTCCACGCGGCGTTGCTGGGTCACCCTTCCGGGCATTGCCCAATATTCCTCACTGCTGCCTCCCGTAGGAGTCTGGACCGTGTCTCAGTTCCAGTGTGGCTGATC
>JAAXKN010000084.1 GCA_025612375.1 Ignavibacteria bacterium | reverse complement strand
GTCTGTGACCGGTGTACATTGAAAACTGAATAAAGTAGAAGCAGATAAAGCGAGAAAAATAACTTGTTATTTTAATCAATTAAAATCTACAATTTTCAAAGAAGAACCAAGAAGAACACATGGTCAAGCTACAAAGAGCGCAAGGGGAATGCCTTGGCACTGGGAGCCGATGAAGGACGCGACTAACTGCGAAAAGCTATGGGGAGCCGTAAGTGGGCATTGATCCATAGATATCCGAATGGAGCAATCCGGCTGGAGTCATGTCCAGTCACCGTATACTGAATTCATAGGTATACGGGGGGAACCGCCTGAACTGAAACATCTAAGTAGGGCGAGGAAGAGAAATCAATTGAGATTCCGCTAGTAGTGGCGAGCGAACGCGGAAGAGGCCAAACCGAGGGTAGCAATACCCTCGGGGTTCGGACAGCAACGTAGATGCTGGAATCTAGCAGAATGGCATGGGAAGGCCAACGAGACAGTGTGAAAGTCACGTATGCGAAAGAGGAAAGCACTTAGCTGTATCCAGAGTACCGCCGGACACGTGAAACCCGGTGGGAACATGGGGGGACCACCCTCCAAGCCTAAATACTACCCAGTGACCGATAGTGAATAGTACTGTGAAGGAAAGGTGAAAAGGACCCCGGAAGGGGAGTGAAAAAGAACCTGAAACCTTGTGCTTACAAGCACCGAGAGCCCGTCAATGGGTGATCGGGTACCTTTTGTAGAATGGTCCGGCGAGTGAATGTGACTGGCAAGGTTAAGGACTTAAGGTCTGGAGCCGCAGGGAAACCAAGTCTGAATAGGGCGTATGAAGTCAGTTGTATTCGACCCGAAACCGGGTGACCTACCCATGTCCAGGTTGAAGTGGGGGTAAAACCCCATGGAGGACCGAACCGACTCCCGTTGAAATGGTAGCGGATGAGGTGTGGGTAGCGGAGAAATTCCAATCGAACCCGGAGATAGCTGGTTCTCTCCGAAATAGCTTTAGGGCTAGCCTTGTATTAGATTACCGGAGGTAAAGCACTGAATAGGATAGGGGCCGAAAGGTTACTGAACCTTATCAAACTAAGAATGCCGGATAATTGATGTACAGGAGTCAGACAGCGTGAGATAAGTTTCGTTGTCAAAAGGGAAACAGCCCAGACCCACAGCTAAGGTCCCTAAATATAGTTAAGTGGAAAAGGATGTGGGGGTGCACAGACAACCAGGATGTTGGCTTAGAAGCAGCCACTCATTAAAAGAGTGCGTAATAGCTCACTGGTCGAGTGACCCTGCGCCGAAAATTTAACGGGGCTAAACTATATACCGAAGCTTGGGATTCCGTAAGGAATGGTAGGAGAGCGTTGAATAAGGAGTGAAGTCAGAGCGGAAGCGCTGGTGGACTTTATTCAAGTGAGAATGCCGGAATGAGTAGCGAGAAATATGTGAGAATCATATTGGCCGAAAGTCTAAGGTTTTTGGAGGAAGGTTCGTCCGCTCCAAGTGAGCCGGGAGCTAAGGTGAGGCCGCAAGGCGTAGCCGATGCACATACGGTAGAAATTCCGTAGCCGCCAAAAGATTTAAGTAAGATGACACCTGCAAAGGGCATAACCCGGGCGTTGGTTGACCCGGGCGTAAGGGACCGAAATTTAGTAGGGAAGTATGCTTAGCGCAGGGCGAGAAAAGTCTTATGTATATCTGAGGCGCCCGTACCGCAAACCGACACAGGTAGATAGGAAGAGAATTCCAAGGCCAACGGGAGAAGGGTAGTTAAGGAACTCGGCAAATTGACCCCGTAACTTAGGGAAAAGGGGTGCCTACGCAAGTAGGCCGCAGAGAATAGGCCCAGGCGACTGTTTAGCAAAAACACAGGTTTCTGCCAAATCGAAAGATGAAGTATAGGAGCTGACACCTGCCCGGTGCTGGAAGGTTAAGAGGAGATGTGCAAGCATTGAATTGAAGCCCCAGTAAACGGCGGCCGTAACTATAACGGTCCTAAGGTAGCGAAATTCCTTGTCGGGTAAGTTCCGACCCGCACGAATGGTGTAACGATCTGGGCACTGTCTCAATTACCCGCCCGGCGAAATTGTAGTACCGGTGAAGATGCCGGTTACCCGCGACAAGACGGAAAGACCCCATGGAGCTTTACTGCAGCTTAATATTGGGTTTCGATAATTTATGTACAGGATAGGCGGGAGACTAGGAAACCGCGGCGCCAGCCGTGGCGGAGTCACCCTTGGGATACCGCCCTTAAGTTATTGAAATTCTAACCTGCGGCCATGAATCTGGCCGGGGGACATTGTTAGGCGGGCAGTTTGACTGGGGCGGTCGCCTCCAAAAGAGTAACGGAGGCGCTCAAAGGTTAGCTCAGCACGGACGGAAACCGTGCCTTAGAGTGTAAACGCGTAAGCTAGCCTAACTGCGAGGATGACGGTCCGAGCAGTAACGAAAGTTGGAGTTAGTGATCCGGCGGTATGAGAGTGGAATTGCCGTCGCTCAACGGATAAAAGCTACCCTGGGGATAACAGGCTGATCTCCCCCAAGAGTCCACATCGACGGGGAGGTTTGGCACCTCGATGTCGGCTCATCACATCCTGGGGCTGTATTCGGTCCCAAGGGTTCGGCTGTTCGCCGATTAAAGTGGTACGCGAGCTGGGTTCAGAACGTCGTGAGACAGTTCGGTCCCTATCTGTCGTGGGCGCAGGATATTTGAGGAGAGCTGTCCTTAGTACGAGAGGACCGGGATGGACGCACCGCTGGCGCACCAGTTGTCATGCCAATGGCACAGCTGGGCAACTATGTGCGGATCGGATAAACGCTGAAAGCATCTAAGCGTGAAGCCGACTCCAAGATTAGATATCCCATAGCGTAAGCTAGTAAGACCCCTTGAAGACTACAAGGTTGATAGGCTGCATGTGTAAGCGCGGTAACGCGTTCAGCTTGGCAGTACTAATAGGTCGAGGGCTTGACCATATTTTCTTGGTTAATCCTTTCTCGTTCGTTTGCTTTAGGCTTTATTCAGTTTTCAGTGTGTAACTAGTAGAGGTTGTCCAGTTGGACAACCTCTTTTTTGTTATCCAAAATTATAGACTCCTCCATAATCGTTCCTGTAAATACCATATGGTAAGTATTTGCAAAATAAATTGACAATATATTAGTTACAGATATTGACTTTTGTCGTACTGTATTGTATTATTGTATTAGACTTATAGTACAGTATTTATGTTTACATTCCTACATAAATATGGTAATATGACTTTAATAAAAAATTTTAGGGGGTTGAACACTATGCTATTCGCGCTTGATACTTATATCCATTCTGGCTCTGGTTTTGACAAGGAATTCGGTACGTCAATAGTTTGGTTTGTGGGAGCTATGATATTTTTTAGTCTTCTCTGTATTGCGGTGCAGGTTCTTTTAGCTACGGCTGTTTATAATGATGCAAAGGCGAAGGGAAATACTGAGCCGGTTATGTGGGCCGTCTTGACCGGTATTTTTGGTCTTATTCCGGGCATCATTTACCTTTGTGTTCGAAATAATAACCGCAACAGGCTTATTATTTGCCCAAATTGTGGCTTCACACATCGCATTGCCGAACTGAATTGCCCGCAATGCGGTATCGCAAATCCATTTTCGCAGCAATTTAGCAATCCGCTTTCTGAAATTCAGCAAAAACGAGCAAACAAGCTTCTTATTGCAGCAATCATTGTTTTTGTAGTGTCTATTGTTTTATGTATTATTGCCGTATTGTGGTTTGTTACCTCTGTAATAAATGTAGCTGACTTTAGCTCAACCGGTTATACATATTACTAATTGGAATGTTAAAATGCAAAATTAGGAGGATATCATGCTGACAGTTTCCAATCTCACGAAAAAATATAAAAAGCTTCTTGCAAATGACGATCTAAACTTTCAGGTAGATCCGGGTGAAATTGCAATTTTAATCGGGCCGAACGGTGCGGGAAAATCGACTGCTATCAAATGCATTTCTGGTTTGCTTCGCTTTCACGGCAACATTAATATTTGTGGGTACCCAAATAAGAGCGTCGAGGCAAAGCGGTCATTTGGATATATTCCCGAAATTCCCGCACCATTTGAAACCTTAACGGTTTATGAACACCTTGAATTCATTGCAAGGGCTTACAAAGTGGAGAACTGGGAGGAGAAAGCCGAAAAGCTGCTTGTCCGCATGGAATTGGATGATAAACGCAAAAAATTGGGCAAAGAGCTCTCAAAAGGTATGCAGCAAAAACTCAGCATTTGCTGTGCTTTGCTGCCAAGCCCAAAAGTTGTGCTGCTTGACGAGCCTTTGGTAGGATTGGACCCGCATGCGATTAAGGAACTGAAAAACATGATTGTGGAATTAAAGCAGCAGGGTTGCACGGTGCTGATTAGTACCCATATGCTGGACAGTGTCGCCGATTTTTGGGATAAGGCCCTAATCATGATGAACGGAAAAATTGCAGCCATCCGTACGCGCAAAGAAATTGAAAACACTGGTGAAGATTTGGAACAGCTCTTCTTCTCTATAACAGAGGGTCCGCAAACGGAAGAGGTGGCTGCTCAATGAGTTCCATTGTATTCCTTATGAAGAAGCAGATTAAAAACTCTCTGTTTGAAATGATTCATCATCCTTCTAAACTTATTGCGTATATATTTATCATTGCCATGTTATCGACATCAATCATAAGCACCTCAATAGATTCGCCAAAGGCGAGCAGCGGAATGGATATTCGCCTTTTGCATGGAGGCTATTTCGTAATATTATTGTTTATTGCCGTGCTCACTTTACTGAACGGATTAAAATCCGGCACTACATTTTTTAGCATGTGCGATGTCAACTTTCTATTTGTATCTCCGCTTTCACCAAAGCGGATCCTTGCGTACGGTTTGGTCAAACAAATGGGAAGTTCCCTGCTGGTAATGCTGTTTCTTCTCTTTTATGGCGCCTCGCTGGTGAATACGTTTAAAATCAGTTGGGCAAGCGTCATCTTGCTGGTGGCAGGTTTGGCTGTACTGCTCTTTGTTGTACAGGTACTTGCCCTGTTAATTTACAGTTTTACCAACGGCAGACCGAATCGGATAACGGCAGTAAAAGGAATCATTTATGGGCTTGTAATTTTATTACTGCTTTATGTTGGGCAAAAAATTCTTACAAACGGCTATAGTTTGGAATCGGTTTACAAGGCAATTTCTTCTTCGCAGTTAGAGTGGTTCC
>JAAXKN010000083.1 GCA_025612375.1 Ignavibacteria bacterium | reverse complement strand
TCCTGCACTCTGCTCCTTATTTACCAGAGTTGCCGCCTCGCGCCCGAGCATGTCAAAAACCTTCAGCTCAACAAAAGATTCTTTGGGAATCATATAGCTGATAGTTGTCGCCGGGTTAAAAGGATTCGGGTAATTCTGAGAAAGCATAAAGCCGCGAACAGCCGCGCCCTCTCCGGAACCTTTAACATCTGCAACCGGATCATTGAATTCCAGTATGCTCAGCTTGCTCCTCTCAATTGTCGTATCCCTGCTTTCACTCCAGAAGCAGTAAATCTTTCCGTTTTTCAACTTAATAATTGGCAGAGTCTGGTAGTACTCTTCATTTTCGCCGCTTACTCTGAAAGGAGTGCCTATGGGCTTGTTATCCGGAGAATATCTCTGTGCATAGATTTTCATATTTTCCTTCCACTCCTCCTGGTCCCAGGCAACAACCGTATTGCCAAGAGAATCAATTGCTACAGATACCGAGGGAGCCACGCCGACTCCTCCCTCCTTTGAAGTAACATTCTCGCTTGCTCCGAGCGGTTTTCCATCCTTATCAAAACGCCTTAGCTGGATCTGGTAGCCCAATCCGTTCAGCTGCCCTCCCCAAACTGCCGTAAAGTTTCCCTTCGGGTCCACTGCAGCGTCCAGAAACCACAAGTCCGTCAGGCGGCTGTCTTCACTTACAAGAATGCTGCTGCCCTGTGGAATTCCGGTAATTGAGACCTCCCTTGCATAGACCTTGTACGAGCCGCTTCTGTTATCCCTCCAGAAAACCCAATATCCGCTCCCCGCAGGCTTAACAGCTATTTTAGCTGAAGAACACTCCGCGTTTTCATTGTCATTAATCCTTACTTCCGGTCCTTTCGACTCAAGCTCTGTTGATAGCAATCTTCCGTAGACTCCGTCATAATGACCCACCTGGCTTCCGCCGGTCCAAACCCCCGCAGCGAGTGAATCGTTGAGGAGAGATATTTCGGGACTCCGGCGGTATATATCCCCCGAAGTGGAGCTGATTCTTATGTCTGTCCTGAGAGAGTCTTTTGCAAGGTCCAGTACCCCTCCTTTTATGTATGAACTGAATATCATTGTCATTTCATTCCAGAGGAATAGAACAGAGCCTTTACTTTCTGCAAGTGCCGGTGAACCTGCCCAGGGAGATGAAATAATACTTCTTTGATTTCTTATTGGAATGCCCGACGAATTAAAAGTCTGGTAATAAATGCCTGAATAACTGCCCTTGAAACCCATATGTATATTCCCGCCCAAATCCATTGAGGTCCGGAAAAAAAACAGGCTGTCTGAGAGTACGATATCAGGCTTGTTCTGTGCAAAAGCCTGGAGGCTTAAGAAAAGAAATGCAATTGTTAAAAGATGAGTTTTCAACTTCACTCCGCAAAACTTTTATTAGAAAGCTGAATTTCATTTAAATACGCAGAACAGAGACAACAATATAAAGCGCCATTAAGTACTTTGTGAAAATTATTTATTTTTTACGCATTATGCCAGTGATTTCTGAATCATTTTTGTCCACTATTTCAGAAAGGAGTTATTATCGTAACGTACTTCTTATCATTTATTGCATTAATTTATATAAAAGAATTCGCCACTTTCATTTTAGTATTCTTCAATAAAGCCCTTTTTCCCGCGCCTTATGACAAACCACTGATTATTATTTTCTCTTGAGTAGTAACTAAGAGAATTATTTGGTATCT
Source organism: Ignavibacteria bacterium (assembly GCA_025612375.1). Taxonomy (NCBI): domain Bacteria; kingdom Pseudomonadati; phylum Ignavibacteriota; class Ignavibacteria; species Ignavibacteria bacterium. The sequence goes on along the minus strand of JAAXKN010000083.1, from coordinate 3,538 downwards.
TCGAAAATTCTTCAAACAATTAACAACAGGAGTCTAATGGAAAAAATTAAGTCGTACAATACACATGACAGTGGAATTGATATTTTCAGGGGACTTGCAGTCTTATCGGTAATTTTGCTTCACCTTAACATAAGAATTCCTTTCAGCGGCACCTTTTTAGGCAGCATGATGCCAAAACCTATATACAGCATCTTTTTCTGGAGCGGGTATTATGGCGTCTGCACGTTTTTTGTTATTTCAGGATTTTTAATTACCAAATCAGCACTGAATAAATGGAGTTCATTGCCGAAAGTCAGTCTGCGCGGCTTTTATACAATGAGAATTGCACGCGTAATGCCGATGCTTCTGTCATTGCTTTTTGTCCTTTCCCTGCTTCATTTCAGCGGTATTGAGGAATTTGTAATCAATCCGGCAAAAACATCTCTGGGCAGAGCTATTTTTGCCGCACTGACGTTCCACATAAACTGGCTTGAGATCCAGGTAGGCTATCTGCCCGGTCCATGGGATATACTCTGGTCTTTATCCATTGAAGAGTTCTTTTATTTCTTTTTCCCTATTGTTTGCTTTTTCTGCCGCAAGGAGTGGCATTTTGTTGCTCTTGTCTCAGTATTCCTCATTATCTCTCCTTTTGCGCGTACAACGTGGTATCCGGGAAATGAATTGGCGGACAAGAATCATTTTGCATACCTGGACGCAATCTCCCTTGGATGTATTGCTGCCTTAGTATCAAGAAGAATTGAGCTGAAGAAAAATGCTTTACTTATAATGAAAATAGCCGGCTGGCTCTTGTTTGGACTGGTTTTCTTTTTCAGGAAATGGGTTTACTCAATCGGTATAACCTCAATCGGGTTAAACGTGAGCCTTTTAGCCATAGGCGCTGCATTGATACTGATCTGCATGAATAAGAGTTTTTCAAAAAATCCAAAGACTCCGTCAAAATTTACAGAACCGCTTCTTATTTTAGGCCGTAACAGTTATGAGATATATCTTACGCACATATTCATCGTGATTGCTTTTGTATATATATTTGATTCAATGAAGCTTTCAGGAGAATGGATCTGGGCGCTTTACATTTCTGTAATAGTTTTATCGGCTGTTTTAGGAAACTTAATAGCTCAGTATTTTTCAAATCCTGTTAATCTTATTATCCGTAAAAGGTCAAATATCAAATTTGCGGCAGAAAAGGCCTCTCTAAAAGAAGATCTGCCTGAAGAGCAGTTGTCCGAAGAGCAGGAAGCCCGCTAAAATTCAATGCCTTATCCCGATAGATCTTTTATACAGAAAAAGGCAGAGACAATTATGACAGTCTCTGCCTTTTTCTGTTAACTATTCATCAAATATCATTTCAGAATCAACATCTTGCGCATTGAAGTATGTTCCCCTGCCCTCAGCTGATAGATATACATCCCGCTCGGAAGGTTTGATGCGTTGAACCGGACTGTGTGGGCGCCTGCATTCTTATATTCATCTACAAGAGTTGCCACTTCCTTTCCAAGCATATCATACACCCTGAGAGTTACGTTTGACGCTTCAAGCAGCTGGAAACTGATCTGTGTTGTTGGATTAAACGGATTGGGATAGTTCTGCAACAGTGCAAAATCCTTTACATAGCTGCTTTTTTCACCAACTGAGGTGGCAGCATCATTTTTGAATATGGAAAGCCCGTTTGCGCTCTCAGAAAAAATAATATAATCTTTGTCAATAAACATGTCTGAAATGTAAGTAACCTCATCATAAAATCTTACAAGTTGAGGCGATGCGGGATTCTCTAAATTGTAAACCCTTAGTCCTCTGCCCGTAAAAAATACGTAAGCAAAGCCACCCAGCACACTAATTTTGTAAGCACCGGCATCTGCAATTTTGCCAACTTCTTTCGGGCCCTTAGGATCGGAAACATTAAATATTTTTATCCCGTCATCATATATGCTTACATATAAATAGTTGCCTTTAAGGCAAAAGTTTTGCGCATTCAAAACCGGGATTTCACTGACGAGAACTGCTCCTGAGGGATTACTGATATCAAAGATCTTTACTCTTTTCATCTCCTCTAATAAATATAATGTTGAACCATTGACCGCTATATCCAGATCTCTAACCGGATCCGTTGAGTAGCTGAATATTTTTTCCGGATGAAATGGATCAGCCGCATTATAAATCATGAATTCATAAGGCCTTACCGCATATGCGTAATTGCCTGCGGGTATTATTTTTATTATATCCTCCGGAAGCGATTCACTTATTTTCTTCAGGGCCGGCATGCTCCCCAGGCTGAAGATTGAAAATCCATACCCGCCTCCTGAAAAGCCGGCAAAAAGAAGTGTATCCTTTACGCCAACTGTATTGCAGCTCTCAAAAGAGATAATCCCCTTATAAGAAAATACTTCGGTTGAGGCTGACGGCTTAGAAATATCAAGGACTTTCAGTCCGCCCATGGAGTTGGCCACATAGAGGAAGTCTCCTTTTCTGACTACATTGCCCGTGGTGCCGGCTGTCTTGAAAGAAGCACCCTCAACGGGTGAAGCGGGGTTGCTGACATCAAAAGAAACTACTCCTTTGTGTTCAGCTGTAACAAAAAGCCTTTTATCTTTTAGGGCCATGTCGTAAGCATAATCCACACTCTTTTTAAGCACTTCTTTGACACTGTGGGGATTGCTTACATCAGCTACCGTAACATAATCTCCAACATCAGTATTGGAAGTTACATATGCATAATTTCCGTTTAGGGTTATTTTCGCCCCGATAGCACTCCAGTCGCCCACTAAATCAAATCTGCTTTCTTCAAATATATTGGAAGGATTTTTTATGTTAAGGGCGTGAAACCCTCCTTTTCTATAATAAGAATTTATGTTTCCGCTTGTTATGTATGCAATGCTGTCATTTACCAGGATGTCAATGGGGTCATAATTATGGTTGAAATCATAATGCCCTAAGATTACGGGGGCAGTCTTATTTTTAACATTTAATACATAAAACCCGGAATCCGGACTGCAGGCATAAGCCAGTGAGTCGACTATAGATACACCTGAAGTAAAATAATGGTATAAAGCAGAAGAAACAATTTTAGGTTCTGAAGGATTGCTTACATCAACTATTTTTAAGCCTTGGTCGGAGCATGCCGCATAAACAAAATTATCTTTTATAAACATAGATAGTACAATTGACAAAAACACAGCGTTGGCCTTCTTAGGCTTGGCTTTGTCTGAAATGTCCACGATGTAAAGTCCATTTACCCCGCCGACATAAGCATACCTGTCCCACACTCTTATGCAGTATATGTAATCATCAAGGTCGAGTTTGCCGACAGAAATAAAACTGTCGGGATTGGTAATATCCAGTATTTCAAGAGCCGAACCGTTATTGATATATGCATAATTGCTTTCCACGGCTACGGCTCTAGAAGGACCGTCGGGCCAGCGTCCGGCAAGTGTAAGGAAATCCGTCTGAGAATGCACGGCACTGTTTAGAAGGATAAAGACTGAAAGAATTTTGAATAAAATACGCATTTAACTGCTCCCTTAATTAACAGAAAAAATGAGCA
>JAAXKN010000082.1 GCA_025612375.1 Ignavibacteria bacterium | reverse complement strand
CATAGACTTTCTGGAGTATTTTTTCACTTCCTTCTTCCACCAGTTCAAGCCTGAGTTTAAGGTCACCATTCCACCCCGTTTTCTTAACAAAGAGTTCTGTGGAAAAGGAGGCATCCTTGTCAAATGTGAAGCCTTCAGTCCTCATAAATGAGGAGAGGGAGACCTCTTTCTTCTTTAATGAATCGGGTTTATAGAATGAAAGGCTACTGCCCTTAAAGTTTCCCATCTGAAGGACAAATCTTCCCGGAGTCTTAGATGTGGTATCGATTATCTCAATTCTCCTGAATGTCTTTACGTTTTCCATGCCTTGTGATGAAGTTACGTTCTCAGAAGACGACTTAAGTGTGTATGAAAGCGATGCACGGGTATTATTAACTGTCTGCATAGTAACCTGATACGGCAAGGAGCTTCCCTTGGAGACAACGTAAGTTACACTTCCGGCAGGAGCTTTCTCAAGAGAATTTGGATATTTTATCGGAGCCGAAGGTGTGATGTATGTTATCCCATTCCAAGAGGTGCCGTTTGTAGAGACCATGTTGTAGAGACATACCTGTTCTGCAGGGCTGTAGAAAATGGAGACACCGCCATCAGGATTGGTATTGTTTATATTTTCATGGCCTGAGACCGTAGTATAGACAATTGAAGGCTCATAAATGGCCTCATCCCTGAATGTGCTTATGCCTGAAAAAACGCCGTTTTTGTAGCTTCTGTGAAAAGATGCGGAGTTATTACCGTAGTAGTCATCATAAGCGATCCAGCTTATGTGTGTTCTTCCTGCTCCGTCAACAGCTACCTGCGAATAGACGGGGGCCAAGGGGATCTGGCTTGAAGAATACACATTTTTTACTGCCATATCCCACGATGTGCCATAATAATCAAAGCTATAGAGGTTAACCTGAACTGATCCGGAACTCCTTGTTGCAGAGACCATAAATTTCCAGAGATCGGGGTTCCATGCTATGGAAGGATTGTTATCGACTATTGGTGTGCTAATAGATACCGGCCCTCCATAGGAGAAACTGTTTCCGCAGTCATCCGAGTACTTATAGTGCATCTGGTATCTTCCTGAATACATTTTCTTATATGCAACAAGAACGCCATTGTCATCAGAAGAAACGCCAATTGAGGGCTGGAGGTCAACCGTGGAGGCGTCTGAATCCAGAAGAATGGCTTCACTCGGGTACAAAAGCGGCTTTATGTAAAGATTTCTTGTGCTTCCTTCGGTCTCCTGCCATACACAGAAGACATCATTAAGAAAGTCTGATTCCGAAGCTGCAATGCAAGGAGATGTGGCTGTTCCTGTTCCCGAGATGAGCATTTCGGCTGACCAGGTCGCTCCCCCGTCAGTTGAACTGGTGTACCACACTTTTCCCACAGACTCGTAGACCACGTGGAGATTTCCATTATGTTCCTTTGCAATCTTCCTCTGGCTGCCACTGCCCCCGGAGGCATTTAGTGTGCTTGAAAGAAGATGACCTTTGTAATTGGCGGTTACAAATGCGTTATCAGCATTAAATACCACTGCTTTCTGGTCGTAACCAGAGGGGCTAATATCAGGCTGAAGCATTTCAACACCGTTATAGTCCCAATTTCGGAAATAGCAATTTCTTATTCCTATGGAGCCGCCAAAGTTTGGGCTTTGCATTAAGGGAATGCGTACAGAATAATATTTCCCTTGGGTAGGACGCTGTCCTAAAAACACTCCTTTTTCCGTTGCCCCTTCTTTCCCGTTTGGTTCATAGTATGAATTAAACGGTTTCCAAAAGTCTCCGGTCTGTGTATTGTTGTTATCCAGAACAAACCAGGGATCATGAAATTCACAGCTTCCTTTGTCATTTATTAACTCTCCATCCACCAGAACATTTATTGCACAATGGGACAAATTAAGAAACTTGGCTTTTTGGTTCTCTTTCCCTTCTTCACCAGCAGGAAAGTTATGCTTTATTAAATATTCATTATTGTCGTCATTCCAGTCATGATGCTTGTAGGTTGTACCAGAATTCATCCAGTTTGAGAATCTCTCATTGTTGGTTGAAACTATATAGGAATGGTCCTGAATCAAAGTAATACTTTGGCCTGATGGAATCGGGTTTGGGATTCCCTCAACAGTAAACGATCCGCCTGCATTTTCATTTCCAATCAGATTTGTAAAAGTCATTTGTTCCGGAATGTCGTTAAATTTGACCGATCCTACCTTAGTACCCCAGATGTTTCCTGATTTGGCATATTCTCCAACAAACCAGATATTGTTATGTTCAACTGGGTCAAGACAAATGCCGTTATAATCCCCCCATCGGTTTACCTCACCATTTAGCCTGTCATAATAGCCCTGCCCCTGCTGTAGCCAGTTTATTGGACCGGTTGCAGTGGCGTCCGAAAGCCTGTAGGTCCAGGCCAGGCCGACGTAATCCGAAGCACTGCTTTTGTTAAACATGCATACCATATTCCCATATCTATCCGGATATAGTTCAGGATAGTAATAGTATATGCCATTTTGTTCTATTAAGTCATTAATTAAAAGAGAATAATCTGAAACTCTCAGCTTGAAATACCTGACTGCCGAACCATTATTAAAGGAATTTTTTGAATGAAAGCAGCCGTAAATAAATCCATTGTTGTAAGTGCAATCAGATATTCTGGTGTCGTTGATTTCAATCAGCCTTGCGCCTCCGGGCTGCGGGGCATCATTAGGCGTACTATAAAGACCAATGTTTATTGTGGCCCTGGTTATCGAAGCATTATTGCCAAAAGGATCTGAAATTTTCCATACAGTAATAAAATTCGCATCTGATATACTTGTATTTACCAAATAAAAATCTGTTGATGAACCAAATTGATAGTCGACAGGTTTTATGTTTTTTGCATAACTTTGATCTTCATTACGCATTTTTGTAAAATCTTTGCTCTTAGGAGAGCCTACACCACTAATTAGGTCAATCAGGCTTATAGCTTTTATTTTAGCCCATTGAAAATCGTGCGTAGGTACGTAATCATATAAATGGTTTGATGTAATGTAAACAGCCTCAGAGTTGTATCCTAATCCGGTATAATCAGGAGGATAAATATAGCCGCCCTGCTCTCTTTCTAAAGCATCAAATTTATAATGATACCATTGTCCCATAGGATCATCTGTCTTTGATACTGAAAGCAAGTATAATCCCGATGATCTTGTTATAGCAAAAACTATCCATCTATTACAATAATTATTGAAAACTATTTTGGGATCAACCGGATCCTCAGAAATTCCCAGAGAAGAGAACCAGTTCCTTAAGGTATTTTCACTTAACTTGACTCCATCTTTTGTGTAGACCTGAATCCCATTATTTACCGTTAAAACAATATGGTTGGGTCCCGCTGCAATATCCGGGTCCGGCGGTTTTTTCTCATTCCACTGTATTCCTTCAAAATCCCTGACTAGGCTTACGGTTTGTGCCTGGCTAAGATGAGGTAAAAACGCAGCAAAGATAAAAAGAAAAAGAGCTACTTTTAACTTAGACATGTCCGGCCTCCTCTTTGTTGTATGTAAATGGTGAACTAGCGGTGTCCTAAGTAAATAAGTCCATATCGTTCAATTCCATTATCATACCTTTCTCCGGCTGCAGCAACAATGTTTCCCTTAACATCAATTCTTTTAAGTTCGTCTCTTTTGTCAGCTGTTTCTTCAAATTTATGCCATGTAATTCCATTATAGTGCATTATACTGCCTCCTCCGGCATAGCAGGTAAATATATCGTTTACTTCGTTTCCTCTTAACTTTGAGGCATGGAAATCCTGAGGCATTCCGGTCCAGAGTTCCTGACCGCGACCCGTGGTCTCAATCTCAGATGAGTAAAGGTCCAGACGCGTTAAGGTATAAAGCCTCCTCCCTTTTAACCATACACTGAACACAGGTCCTGAAATATAATTATACCGGACGTGAGAAAAAGGTGAGGTATCATCAATTATTTTGGTAACTTTTCCGTCTTTTAATCTTAAGAGCACAGTAGGCTTAAAGCTGCCAGAGCCTGCAATAAAGATGTTGTCTCCTTCACCATAGATATCCATCAGGTCAGAATTCGTATTGGTTTCAATCTTCTCCCATTCTTTTCCGTTGTAGTGAAAAAGGGCCCCGTTATATCCCACGCAATAGATATTGTTCTCATCTTTTCCCCAGATTTTGTTTACCTGCCATTCGTAAGGAGCCTTAAGCATAAAGAATGCTTTGGATTCAAATTTCTTTCCGTCCCACCTTATAAGATCGGCTTCTGTTGAAAACCAGACATTGTCTGAAGAAAAGGCATAAACGTTCCTTAAGGGGTAATATCCCTTTAGTGTTCCGAAATCACGTACCATTATCCTAAGAAGAGTCCACTTGCTTCCATCCCAGTGAACGGCGTTATAGGGCTGGTTGTCAATTTTCCCAAGAGAGTCTGTAGTGAATATCTCACCCACAGCCCAGATGTCGTTCTCGTTTACAATTGAGATGTCATAGAGTGTGCTTATGCTGAAGCCGAATGTATAGGCGGTCCAGGTCATATTGTGGCTTGTCGTGTCAAGCGTGGAAGCAATGATTTTTCTACCTGTTCTTTTACTCTTATCATTTGCCCGTAACTCATATGTGTAAGTTCTGTTGGGGCTCAGGTACTTATTGCTTAAGATTGTATCTCCTTTTGAAAGCTGGATTCTATCAACCGGTTCCTGATCTCTTAGTAATGTGACTTCGCTTCCCGGCTCTCCGTGAATCTTTAACCTGATTTCATTGCACGCGACGTCGTAAAGAGAGATGTCAAGACTTCCACTCAGATCAGGCTCAAGTGTACTGCAGGAATTTAACAGAATGCAGAGGATAGATAAAATAAAGGCTGTTTTGCTTATCATAATAATATGAATTTTATTAAACGTTAAATTCGAACATTACAGATAATTAAGATAGTGCCTTCAGAACCTTGAATATATTTTGATATTTTTGTTAGCACCGATATCTTTAGCACCAGTGTGGTGAATTTTCACCACTGCTTCAGAAACCTGTGAAATTACTAAGCTCTTATAGAAACTGACTCTTATTATTCATGTCCGGATTTCTTTTTTTATAAGTCTTCGATCAGAATAGATTTAGGCAGGTATAAAAATGTTGTCGTATGTTTAACAGCCGTATTCATATGTCACTCAGAACGAGCTCCTCGTATGATTAAGCTAAAATGATTAATACTGCACAAAAGTTACAGCGTATATATTTTAAAGTCAAGTAATGCAGGAAATAACGAGTTGACTCATAAATAATGTAACCCTGGGATATTGAAAAATGATTCGTTGCCT
>JAAXKN010000081.1 GCA_025612375.1 Ignavibacteria bacterium | reverse complement strand
TAACCAAAAGGGATTACACGGACAAAGAGGGTATAAAGCGCTATAGCGCTGATATACTTTCGGAGAAGATTATCCCTATAGATGCCGAAAAAAATAGCTCTGAGGGCACCGGAGGAAGCCAGAATGAAAATTTTGCGGGTGGGTTGGCTAATAATGCGGATTTGCCGACAAATGACGACAATTCCGATCTCCCTTTTTGATGTAAAAGAAAAGCCCTCACTTAGAGGGCTTCTGTTTATTTGGCTTATTCGCCAGTTCTTCAATTTCCTTTCGTTCGATAATCCAAGTGCCGCCCACGTTCTCGGCGGTCTTGTACTTGCCCAAGCGGCAGTAAAGATTTACCTGCTGCCTTGATACGTTTAACATCTTGCCCGCTTCTACCGTGGAAACGAAGCGGGATTGTTTAATATTTGGCATTTCATCCCTCGTTGTTGCTTATTTGAAATATTCTGGATTGTTTTTCTTGTACTCGTTAAACTGTCTGCGGGTCATAATTTGCCCTGTCTGATTGAGCTTATCTTGATTGTAAGTCTCGGCAGCCCCGCGGGTGCGAAAACTCTTTGTACTAACGCCACCCACTCCATAAACTTCAACGACCACATATTTATTATATGCGTCGGCTTCTTCTTTGGAACCAAATATCTTTGACATTTCAAACCTCCAGTAATAAAATTATAATAATTCGTTAATATGCTGTGCGAATTCCCAATTATCCTCTGAATACCTGTTGTACCAAAGACCCTGAAACTTACTCCAACGCCAGCCGTTTTCCTTTAACTCTGACAATACGGCTGCGCTCGGTTTGCCCGGAAATATGATCTCAATACCATTATGCTCTTCGTTGCGCCTTGTGGCTATTTCACCGCAAGGTTCAGATTCTTCTACAGGAGCCACGGCAGCCTGTTTCTTAAAAGCATAAAATCCGTTCTCCTGCCCTGCTATATAATGCCATTCCTCGGCATCCAGCGTGCGCCCCGCCTTTGTTATCTTCCAGCCCGAATATCTACCCTCTGCCAGATAATACCCGCCGCCCATACTCCATTTTTCTCTATGCTCGTAGTTCGCCGGGGCATCTGCAAGTGCTCTTATTTCCGGAATATCGCAATTTAGGGCCGCTTTCCTCATTTCGGGAAAGAGATCTCTTTCGTGCTTTGAAAATGCCAGAATAACGGTTTTAGTTGAGTGCCCGCCGTAATAATCTTCCATAGAATTAGAATCATCAGCCATCAGCTGTGCTATAATAACAGCTTTTGCATCTGCTGGCCTGTTTGCCTCGAATATCTCTTTGCCTTTTGCGGTTATAATTCTGCGCTCTTCCTCGGCTTTCTCTTCGGCTGCTTTTCTGGCTTTTGCTTTTTCTTCTGCTTTTGTAAGTGCAAAAGCGATTTCTTCCTGGGTTGCAATATCTCCTGTTGTGTAGTAAAGGCCTATGCCGAATATCTTGCTTTCGTGCCTTACTGAATATTCGGCGTGTACCGCAGTATTAAAGTTTGTTAAATTTACCGTATGGTATTGTTTTCTTTTATCCCAATCGGAAACGGTAATTTTATAAATTGCTAATCTCTCATGCCCAAATCTTTCCTGACCGTAGCCGTTTAGCCAGATAACCTGACCGACTTGTAAATCTGTAGATTCAACCGGATCTAAGTTGCCGGTGGCGTAATTCATTCTCGATACCGTTGTCAACATTCCCATTGTGCAGCTCCTTTTACTTTAATAAGATTTTATGTAATTTTAAGGGCTAACTTTGTGTTAGCTCCTTTATAGCCCGTTTTGGTGTTGCCGCACCGGACGGGCTTTGTTGTTTTAATCTTCTATGTCGTAATGTTTTCTAAGCCTATTAGCCTCTGCTTGCGCTTCTTTAAGGGTATCAAATTTGCTCCACTCAATTAACTTATTTAGATACAGGTCTTTTTCGCTTGTCCCTTCCGCAATATGCACCTTATAAATTTCGTCTGTGGCATTTGCACCAAACCTTGTGGTCCCCACACCCACGAAATAATATTTTTTCTCCGGTATCGTTACAAGACTATTTACGCGGCGAAGCTTAATAGAATAAATAAGGGTGTTAAAATGGTGCATACTTACAAATTGCCAGAGTTTCCCGTCTTTCTCGAATACCATTGGTTCAGGGCATAAATATTCGACATAGCCCATATCCTCCAACGCTGCGGATGCACTCATAAAGCTTTTTGCCTGGCTCGGTCTTACTGTTTTATAGTTCCCTGTCTTTTTAATCTGTTCCATCTTTCCACCTCTTAAAGTTAATTGTTAAAAATTTATTCTCTCAGAGTTCGATTAACTTTCTATAGGGAAATTAAAAAGGAATATTTCCATTGTCAAGTGTTTTTGAAAAATATTTTTAAGATTTTTTCATTTCCTGCGAATTTAAGCGAAAAACGCAGAAAATAATTTAAAATATTTTTTGTAAAAAGTAATGATTTTACATTTTTCGTTTTTGTTTTGTTTATTGGCGGCGAATAGAAATAAAACTTTGATGTAAAATGGACAAGAATAAACTTTCAGGAAAGCATAAGAAGTTTGCGGACCTGTATTTAAAAGACCCACAACGTAACGCGAGAAAGGCTTACAAGGCTGTTTATGGGGCGCAAATTAAGGATTCCACTGCCGATGTTAATGCTTCTAAGTTACTAAAAGATACTAAGGTATCTGAATATATCGAAGCTAAAGAGAAAAAAGCCACCGAAGAGGTTGAGGTTTCTGTTACCTGGGTAAAAACGAAACTTAAAAGGTTCTCCGAGGCTAAGATAACCGATTACTTTGAAATTAAGAACGGCGGCATTTACTTAAAAGACCTCCATAACCTCCCATCTGAAATTGTGGATTGCATACAGGAAATTCAGCAAACGAAAGACGGCATTAAAATAAAACTGGTTGATAAAAAGAGCTCCGTTGTTGACTTGGGCCGTCACCTGGGTATGTTTAGCGATAACGTAAATATTAAGGGCAATTTAACCTTAGAAGATTACATTCTGGACCTTGAAAAAGAGGAAAAAAGCACAAAAGAAAATGACTAAAAATAGATACGTAACTATATTAAACAGGGTATCGAAGAAAAAACGGGCAAAAATAGCCCTGTTTTGTGGAAAAATAAACTAAAAACGAAACATTTTAACAAAAATACAATCTTTCAAAAATGAAACGATGTTCTTTCAAAAATGAAAAATCGGGTTTCAAAAATGAAAGAATAGAAAAAAGTCCGATTATGGAAAATAAAAGCAAATTAAGGCAGGCAATTTATGACCCGGAAACGAGCGAAATTGTACGGGATGAAGAGTTTAAGCCGCACAGAAAACGCCTTTCGACCGATGTATTTTGTTTGGAATTTATGAAAACGACGGCAAAGGCAAACCTGAACATAAATTCAGCCATGCGAATGGTAATTATCCAGATGAATAAGAAGGACAACCGGCTTTATCTTGATAGTTATATCCGGGATCAGATAGCTAAGTTCTTGGAATGTTCACGTAATGTCGTGGATCTTGCTATATATAATCTCCTGAAGCAAGATGTAATTATGAAGCTCGATCAGTGTTATTACTTCGTTAACCCCTATTATTTTACAAAGGCGAATAAGAATAACATTAAGAAAATGCAGCTTGAATGGGGAAATCTGCAGGCGATCAAAACAGCCAGGGCGAAAGTTAAGAAAATTATAAAAGTCCCGCAGGAGCTCCCGGCAAACACCTATCCTTTACCCGTAACAAGACAGGCGCAATAGAAACAATATGGCAGACAATCTCAGGGCGGATTTAATAAAAAGACAAAAAGCCAAAGCCTTTCTTAAAAGGTGCAGGGAAGATTTTATTTTCTTTGCCGAGAAATGCCTAAAAATCAAAGACGAACAGGGAAATATCGTTCCTTTTGTCTTAAATGTAGCTCAAAAGCGCTTTTACATAAAATACCAGGAAGCCAAAAAGAAAGGCGATGTCAGGTTTATAATCCTAAAGCCTCGCCAGTTGGGATTCTCAACGCTCGTTCAGGCCATATTATTTCACGAGCTCCTTTTCAGCCGCAACCAGAAAGCCCTAACTATGGGGCATAAAATAGACGCAAGCAATAACCTCTTTGAAATATATAACCGGTACTTAAAGCATCTTCCGTTGGAGCCAAAGCCTGTATTAAGGCGCAGCAACGAAAAGAAAATCAGCTATGATATAATTGGCTCCGAAAACAAAGTAGATACAGCGCAAAGCGGAGAGGTGGGGCGCTCTGACACATTCCAGTATCTCCATTTAACAGAGGTAGCTTTCTATCCCGATCCCAAAACAACGCTTTTAGGACTCTTTCAGGGAAGTAAGTACGCAAAGGCTATTTTTTTAGAGACAACAGCGAACGGGTTTAACTTTTTCCGCAATATGTGGGTGGATGCTGTTAATGGCGACAGTGAGTTTATCCCGTTCTTTGTTAGTTGGTTAGAATTCCCGCCTTATTCCAGACCTTTCGACACAATAGAGCAAAAAGAGGACTTCAGGAAGTCTATAGGCATTTCTCCCTTCTATAACGATTTCGAGGGTGAAGAGCGCAGTTTGATTGAGGACCACGGGGCAACCTTAGAGCAGCTTAATTGGCGCAGATGGGCTATTGATAACCTCTGTAATAGGGACGTAAAGCAGTTTTGGCAGGAATACCCGACTACCTGGCAAGAGGCGTTTGTTGCATCGGGACGGCCTGTATTTAATACAACTATTTGCAGCGCTAACTTTGCCCGGGCTGAGAGGTTAGAAAAAGATGGCAAGAAACCGATAAGACAAGGGAACCTAAACTATGTCTATGACGCAAACGGCAAGCCTGTAAATGTAGTCTGGGAGGATAACCCGAAAGGCTACATAAAGCAGCTTGAGGCAATAAAGGTACACGAAACAGAGCATTATGTCTTTGCGGCTGGCGGCGACGTTGCTGAAGGTTTGGAGCAAGGCGACTTTTCGGACATTCCCATACTTGACCGCAGAACAATGAAAGTTTGCCTGGTTTGGCATGGTCACACAGATCCGGACATATTGGCAGAAGAAGAGCACAAGATTCAGCTATTCTTAAAGGGGGAAGTGTATTTCAACAATGAAATGAACAACCACGGCTTAACGACAATTACAAGCGCCTATAAGTTGGGCGTTCACCAGTATTACCGTCAGGACTTCAGCAAGGGCTTTGAAGTGGATAAAATGGATTTGGGCACCAAAACCACACCGCAAACAAAGCCGATGATGGTCAACGACCTAAATGAGTACATAAGAGAGGCGTTGTTTGAGGACAACGAAAAAGAGTTCTGGGGGGAATGTTTAACCTTTGTACGTAATGCCAAAGGGCAGATGCAGGCGCAGAATAAGGATACAGACCCCGGCGTTAAGTGTTTTGATGACAGGGTTATGGCAAGGGCTTTAATGATCCGCTGCCACAAGTGGATGCCAGCTTATTATAGGGATTCGGTTGACAACCGCCCCCAATGGCTCCGGGATATGCTCACGCAGGGGCGCAAGAGCACGACAAGCTTCGATGAGGCTTAGAGTAATGATTTAGCAGGATTATTTCT
>JAAXKN010000080.1 GCA_025612375.1 Ignavibacteria bacterium | reverse complement strand
ATTTTGAATAAAATACGCATTTAACTGCTCCCTTAATTAACAGAAAAAATGAGCACATGAATATATTTTATTTACACAGAGAAATGTAAAGCTGATCCCAAAAGACCAAACCCGGTAATTCCCTACACTTATATATATGGTGACAAAGAGCGTTTTCGGAAAATTATTTTTATTTTTTTTGGAATTCCAGTGCTTTTTGAATCATTTTTCTTGTTCCGGATCAGGCTTATAATGAATGATATCAAAACCCGGAGTAAAACGCACGATCTGAAATTCCAATAATTATTCAGTTGGCTGGATTGATATTGATAACAATTAATTTTGAATTTACCTATCTTTGTCCAATCATTTAATTTTCATGTACAACGGAGAGAAATGGCCAATCGGATTGTATCAGTTGCTGCAATATGCATATCAATCATTTTTGCTTCATGTGCTAAAAAAAATAGCGAGCCTTTGGATATGTCCCCAATTTTTAAGGCTGTTCATAAACAGGCTTCATTGCAGGCAAAGGATTTTGAGGGTAAATTTTACCAATTTGACTCCACAAAAACATTTTTCATCCTTACCGATTATAATTTTAAGGCCACTATCCGGCAGGCACTTGAATGGTTAGTAATATCTGACACTTCCAGCAAAAAAGATAACCTGTTCGGAGATAAGGTATTTGCAAAACAATCATCAAAATTTATCCTGATTGATACACTCCCTAAATGGGATGATGTTTATAAAAAAATGGAGCCTTATTATAAAATACCTGAGAAAAACATTACCAGTGCTACATTCAGGGAGTATAAGAACAGCAGTGAATTTAATTATTATCTTGTAAGAATGCTAAGACCTGTATTCGATAAAAAGAAAAATTTATATTGCACGGCGCTTCACATAACAGATAATGTGTTTGAAAACGATGGATATTATTTCGCAGTAAAGTTCAGAATATTTGATGGTGAGATAAAAGTGCTTAGTACCAGGATGCATGAGATAAGCCTTGGATTACCTCCCGAGCCTAAAGAAAAAAAGGAGTGAATTCCCCTGGAAGAGAATTATGAAGATGATCTTTCGGAGGCAACCGTCTGCATTATGTGCGGTAGTTAAATAAAAGCTGATAACATAAAATGTGAAAAATGCGGGTGGTCATACAGGGATACTGCGGCTAAATAAAATGTGGGCAACAATTGAAATCCAAAGATAAGATTCCCCTGCTAAAGCCCGCTTTCTCTGACAGACGCTATATCAGTTTATTCAATCCAGATGAGTGATGACTTCTTAAACTTCCATTTATTATTTTTACGTAAATATAGAGCTGATCCGCCCTGATAAAACAAGCGGAAGTCCACTGCGGCTTTGGTAAATGTTTTGTTAAATCTAATAGATACTGTCGGGCATGTCTCGATTTTCCAGAAATTACCCCAATGGCCGGGATATATTCTGGCATATTGATTAATGAATTCCAAACGCTCTTGGCTCTCACCCTCTGCAGCAGCAGGGTCCATAAGATTATTCTCCCCCATTGGAGTAAAGTTACTTTTCAAAAAATCATTAATAGATGATTTAGTAAATTCATCCAAATAAATGATCTTTGAATTCGGGACTTTAACCCTGGGCCTGAAATCTACCAATTTATATTCGCTTAACGGCTTGGAGTAGTCCAAAGAACTATAATTATCCAGAATAAGCTTATTATAAATCTCAATAATTACTTCATTCTGTACAAAAGCATATTCTATATCATTGTATACAGAATCCCCGAATTCTGAATGGCCAACCCTTGAAATCGATTTGGGAGTATAAAAATCCTCAAAGATTTCATAAGCATACTTTTCGTGATTGCGTTTTAGTTTCAACTCATTTTCACTAACAGGTTTTGACTGATCAGCCCACCTGTCAAATATTTCCTTCAGCTGATCTGAAGATTTATGAGCATATGCAGAATCAAGAATAACCTGCGAATGCAGTTCCGCTGCAGTTATCAAAAAAAGGATAGTAAATATTGTTTTCAGAAATTATGGACTACTATATTATAAGGTATTCCGGAGGATATTCAGTAATTTATTTCGTCAGCTCATCGGCAATCAGCTCTGCCTGCTTTAAGACGGTTTCTGTTGCCAGCTTTTCCATGTCGGGCGGGTAGCCGTACTGCCTTAAGGTCCTCTTTACAACGATTTTTAATTTTGCCTTTACGCTTTCCTTTAACGTCCAGTCTATGGAGGCATTCTGCTTCACTTTTTCGTATAATACTACTGCAAGCTCACGGAGTTTGTCCTTCTGCATCAGCTCACGCGCGCTTTCATTATCCTCTATAAAGCGTACTCATAGCCCGACATCCCCATCTCCTTGGGCTCTTTATCCATCTTCTGGATTTCTTTACCCAGCCTTATCAGCTCTTCAATTACTTCTGCATCGTCATGAGGTATGGCAATTGCAAAAGCCCGGGATAAGGATGTAACCTCATCCATAAAGCGCTTTTTACCATTCTCAAGGCTTAGTATGTGCTCCTCAGAGGCAAGGATCATATTAAGTCTTATGCTCGTATCAGCCGGGAATAACCACAAAAATAATTATCCCTACACTTATATAAATGGTGACAAAGAGCGTTTTCGGAAAATTATTTCAATTTTTTTTATGAAAGGGTCAGTTCTATTTATGGAATGTACAAAAAGCGAAAAACGGACATGAGAAGTCTCCCTATAGTCTAAGCTTATACTGCCTGTCAATTTCAGTTTCAATCCAGTTATATACCATTCCTGCAATTTGGACTGCTTCTTTGTATTCCTCTTCCGATACAGGTTCTGATATTACAGGATACCTTGTCTCCACGGCATAATCAGTTAATGTCACTGCATCCTTAAACTCATCAGGATATGTGACTCCATTTGTACTGAGTGTCTTTAACAGTTCGCCAATATCATGGACATATCTGAATTTAATCTGATGAAATAATAGAAATGCCTTTAAGGACTTCTCCACACATTGCTGGGCATCATAACAGAGATCTTCCCAAAACACGTCTTCAGGTTTGGGCATCATTGACCTGATCAGGTTGCTCTTTGCCCTTTTAAGCCAGTTTTTTGCTGTGGAAATGTTATCAGGAGGCATAGAGAATTTTGCCTTCTTTTAGTGCAGGTTTAATTATACTCGCCTCATCTTCCCCGTAGAGCTCTAAATCCTCCTCGGTAACAACTAGTATGTCACTTGCAAAGCCGATGTCTGAT
The DNA here is from genome assembly GCA_025612375.1 of Ignavibacteria bacterium. Classification (NCBI taxonomy): domain Bacteria; kingdom Pseudomonadati; phylum Ignavibacteriota; class Ignavibacteria; species Ignavibacteria bacterium. The sequence continues at coordinate 2,519 of JAAXKN010000080.1, read as the reverse complement.
ATATCCCTGTAGATCTGCTGTGCCGTTCTGCGCCTGTGAATGCCGTTCTTCATTATCACCAGAAGATCAAAGTCGCTGTTCTCTGTCATATTACCCCTGGCAGCTGAACCAAATAAAATGACTTTGGAAGGTCTGCTTGTTTCAACAATCCTTTTTACAATGTCGTCTAATATTTCAAAAGAGGTCTTTTCCATTTTTACCGTTTTATTTGGTTTTCCATAAATACGAAGATTTATAAACATAAGCTAACAGCATAAAAGCAAAAAAACAAGTTTTCAACTTATCTTTTACCTGCCAACATCCGCCAGAGACAGGCGGTATGATTCCATAATCTATGATTTAAGTGGCTTTCTGAACTTCAATTGTTTTATTGTCCGTAATTGCTGCTGAGGTCTGTGCTTGCAAATGCGGGGGTGACTTCTTCAAACCTCTGAAGGCTTAGTACGCACCTCATGGGATGAGCACCTGTTATGCCGCTGCGCGCTTTCCTTATTATTATTTCCGCATACTCCTCCGCCTTTAACATAAACCCCTCTTTCGTCATGTAACGCTCCTTGCTGTCCTTAAAGGAATCAAGCCCGTAATAGCTCGGCCTGTAGATGAACATTACTGTGGCGGCATCCTGCTCTATGTCGCCCGACTCCCTGAGGTCCTGCATCTGCGGCCTTTTGTCAACCCTCGATTCAACGGCACGGTTTAACTGGCTTAAAAATACTATTGGGATCCCGGTTTTCTTGGAAAATGCCCTCAGATTCTTCGTCAGTTTGCCTATGTTAAGGTCGTTTCTTCTCTCGTCGCAGTTGTAATCGATTAAGGTCAGATAGTCCACCATCACAACCTCCAGACTGCTTTTTGCTTTCCAGAGGCTTATTTTCGCTTTAATCGATTCCGGCGTCTGGTGCCCGTTGTCGTCAATTATATAGTTGTCCTTGGAGAGCTCTCCAATTGCAGACTTGATCTTTTTCATCTCCTCTTCTGAAAGATCGCCGCGTTCTATCTTTAATGCGTTTATGCCCGTCTCAGCGGCCAGAAGGCGGTGCCACAGGCTGTCCACACTCATCTCCAGACTGAAGATGCCGCACTTGATGCCCTGCTTAATGAAATTCCTCAATAACGCAACCATGAACTGCGATTTTCCCATTCCGGGCCGGCTTGCAACTATTGTCAGATCCCTTTTGGGAATGCCTACTATATCCTTATCCAGAGTCTTAAATCCTGTGGGTATGTAATCCGAATGCTCGCCTTTTACAGCCTTTTCCAGGTCCTCGTAAACCCTCCTTCCCACCTCGGCATTTGTAAGGACACGTGAATAATTGGATGTGTACTTTGTAATTATGCCGCCGATGGATTCATTTAATGCAATTGCGCGGTCAAAGCCCGGGCCGCCGGTTGTCTTAACGGCGTCGTTAATTTCGTGATTAATGTTGTCGTCAAGGAGGCGCCTTACATAATCAACCGGGTTCAGGGCGTATTCGGCATTTACAATGTGATCCTTAAGGTATTCCTTCAGCCTGCCTCCGTTTTCTTTGCTTACAAGGTGCTGGTTTAATGTACGCAGGCCGGGTTCCTTTCCATACTCGTAAAAATATTCCACTGCATAATCGAATAACTGCCTGTTCTCCCTGATCATGAAAGCCTCATTGTTATGGCAGAAGTTGAAGACTTCCATAAACAGCTCCTTACTCTTCAGAATGGAGCTTATTACAGTCTGTTCGAAGGTGTTCCTTTCTTTTGCTGTCATAGCCTTATCCTGTCTGATTCTGAAACATGTGAATTATTTTGACCAGCGGACTTATTCTTTTCAGCCTCTGAACCCATCTGCATGGCAAGGCTTAGATAGTGCTTCCGTAATTTTTCCGCGCTGATTGTTTTACTTTGCCAGAAAATGTGCTTCTGACTCCATTGAATTACCCTTTCGACCTCTTCCGGAGATTGCCTGTCAATCCTTATAAGCCTGTCTATATGCTTGCACCATTGCTGCATATTCGGCTGACTTAAGTTTTCTCTTCTTTCCTTAAGAAGGTTAAAAAGAAGAAACGAAAGCCTGAACTCGACAGAGTTCATACTGTATTTTTTCTTTTCTTTCTTTAAAGATTTCTTTGGGGCAGCATTTCGGCCTTTGTTTACAGGGGTTTGAGCGGGATAGCTGTGTACCTTTTGGTATCCTTTACAGTGTACCTTTTGGTACCCGGAACTGCACCCCTTTTGGTATACAGTAGACCTTTTGGTACACTGTCTGTTACCAGGCTGTATCTCTGTTAAATTCCATTGCTCAGAAGCCGTATTCAGGGACAGAATTCTCGCCTTCTGAGCTGCATCATAATTACGTATAACTTCAATTATTTTATCCCTGATCAGCTCTCTTAAGGCTGCACCAACCTTGCTCTTTGGCCTCTTTAGATCTTCTGAAATTTCCTTAATCGTGACTTCAACCGTGTTGCGCTGATAGCCATAGGTATACCTGATCAGGAAAAGCAGGATGTCCTTCTTAAGTCCGCTTGCGGGATAGTGCATGATGG
>JAAXKN010000079.1 GCA_025612375.1 Ignavibacteria bacterium | reverse complement strand
TTTTTCGGCACGTCTTCATTATATGAATAATATCCGTAGTGCTTGCCCGAGAACGGAGCTTTGGAGGTATCGAAATCGTTCAGCACCACGCCGCTTACAGAAACGTTTACCTGCTCCAGAAGCTCGTTTGCTCTTTTCAGCTCCTCTACCTGCGTCTTTTCCGCCCTTGCAACCAGTATGACTTCATCAACCAGTTTTGCCAGGTGTATTGCATCGGTTACAGGATTCAATGGCGGTGCGTCGTAAATTACAAAGTCATAACGGCTCGAATCCTCCTCAACCAGGTATCTCATCTTTGCAGATGAAAGGATGAGTGAAGGATTCAGGAGTTTCCCGCCGCATGTAATTATATCCAGCCCCTTTACCAGTGTAGGCTGTATTATTTCCTCAATCTGGCTCTGCTCCATGAGGTAATCCGTAAGTCCCGGCCCCATGGACTTGCTGAAATATTTATGTATCACAGGACGCCTTATATCTGTATCCACAAGGAGGACCGACTTGCCCAGATTGGCTAAAGTAACGGAAACATTTATGGCCGTTGCACTTTTGCCAGCCCCGGGTCCCGCACTGGTAATTAAAAGCGACTTGAAGCTCCTGTCCATGAGGCTGTAGGCAAGATTAATCCCCAGGCGAAGATATGACTCGTATATTTCCGAATTAGGGTTCTTTGCCGTTACAAGGCTCGTGGAGGCCGGCCTCCCCCCGGGCTCTTTGAGGAGCTTAGGGCTCGTCCTTGCTTCCAGCTGCAGCTTCGGTATGGTGGACAGAAGCCTGAATCCCAGGTATTCAATATCTTTGGGAGTGTGGATTTTATTATGTGCAAAGTTAAATATGAAGGCAAGTATAAAACCCAGGCTGAGACCCGTCAGGCCTCCAATTATAAGGTTGAATTTTGCATTAGGGCTCACCGGCTCCAGCGGCACGGAAGCTTTGTCCAGGACCTGAATTTCCCCAAACGTAGATCGCTCGGCAAGCATTGCCTCCTGGTATTTTGCCTTCAGATCCTCAGCCACCTTTTCATTAAAAGCCCTTTCCCTCTGCAGCTTTGCAAGCGTAACGCTTTCCTTTGGGAGCTGGCTAAGCCTGCCGTTGTACTTGGCAAGGTTCTGGGCGAGCATCTTCCTGTTTAACTCCAGTGAATTCTGTTTTACCTGCAGCTGCTGTATCTGTCCTGAAAGCTCAGAGATCATATTCCCCTGGTCTGTTGTTCCGGAACCCGTAATGGAATAGTTGTTCATTGAGCTCTTCACGAAATCTTTTGTCCTGGAATCCAGTATAGCCCGTAATGAGTCAATTGCACGGCTGGTTTTGTTAAGCTGGCTTTTGTATTCAGGCCTCTGCGCCTCAGTGGAGCTGACAACTTTTGAAATATCAAGCTGGGCTTCCTTTCTGGCTATTTCCTGCTGAAGCTCTTTAATGTAGAGGTCGTCGCCCGCGACAATCTTCTGCGCCACCTGGGGGCTCAGACGCGCGAGCTCCTTTTTATAGCTATCAAGCAGGAGCCTGTTTTTCTGGTATTCAATGTCGTTTGATTCAAGTTCACTCTGGAGAGCGGCGACCTTGTTGTTTGTTATGTTCGACTCAACGTCAAGTGCCGTAACATTGTTGTTCTGCATATATGTCTGTAGGGCTGAGTCGCTTCGGGCCAGGTCCTTGGCCTTAATTGAGCTCTGCTGCTCAAGAAAGGCTCTCAGTTCCGAAGAATTTGAACGGCTGCGGTTGAGGTCCCTTTCATAGTAAGTCTCAATGAACATATTTGCAATCAGGGCAGCTTCACGAGGGTCATGGCTTCTGAAGGACAGTTTAATGACATTCATTCCCTTCTTTGTCATCAGCTCCATGGAATTCCTGAGCTGTTTTATGACCCCTTCCTGCATCCTGGGTGAGGAGAAATCGGTGACTTTCTGAGATTGCCTTGCGTCTCTGATGATTAGGAGTGTATCTTTCTGCTGATTAGGATCTATGTAAACTCTTTCAAGCAGCTTTTCGGCAACGTGCGATATAAGGTCGCGCGACTGCAGCACCTCGACCTGTATCTGCACCTTGTCTGTCTTTGAATCCGGGTTTCCCAGACCGAGGGCCAGTGTGGCCTGGCTTTCATCTACGATTATTGAGGTATTGGCTTCATAGACTTTCTTCTGAAGGAGTGTAAAGATAAGCGCTAAACTGACTACCGTTAGAAGAGTAACTATAATTGTCCATTTCTGTCTGTAGATAATCTCCAGCAAATGAGTCATTCTCATCGGTTCATCGCTCTGAGACTTGTGGTGGTTGTTCATTACTGCCTTTCCTTTTTCTTTATCTTCGTATCTAATTGTTACAAACTCATAGCTCCGCTCTGCAAGTCACACTGCGTGACTTCCCCACCAGACCGCGTAGTATTTTTTGGAAGTATAAATGTAAGAATTCAGTTGAATTTATCTTAAGGCGGGCAAGTAAATGTTTCCGTTCTGGTACAGAAACAGCGCCCTCATTTAATTGCCCCTTTTTTTATTAAAGGAAGAAATATTGCTGGGTTCATTTCTTCCGATAACGACCTTACTCTGGCTCTTTAATTAAAAGATAAAGTATTCGGTTTTAATGTCAACTGACTAAATGCCCCTGTGATCGAAGTCACTGCTTATAATTTCGGATGCAAAAGATGTACAAAGGATTCAGATTTGATGAAATGCGGATACACTGAAGAGGGAAACTAAAAGCCGCCTTAGCGGCTTTAAAATTGTGTTAATGGCTAAAAGATAAGATTGATGCCGCAGTCACAACCGCGGTCTCGCTCCTGAGGCGGTTCTCAGTAAGAAAATATGAGCTTTCTTCTGAAAACATTGCAAGCTCCTTTTTATCCAGCCCCCCTTCGGGACCGAAAATGAAAAAGTAGTTGCGGTCCTCCTTCGGGCGGAAATTCCTGAAGCTTAATTTCGCGTCCTGCTCAAAGACTATCTTTTCTCCCGGAAACTTCATGATCTCAGAAAGTGAAGCCCCAGTGGTAACTTTGGGAAGATAACTCCTTAAGGACTGCTTCATGGACGAGATGAGAACCTTCTGCCAGCGCTCTGTTTTGCCCCCTTTGGGAACACTCCTCATTGAATCGAAAACAATAAAGTTCGTTATGCCCAGCTCCACACACTTCTCCAGCGCAAATTCAAAGCGGTCCTGACTCTTTAGCTTGGCCAGGCAGAAGCAGATGTTCTTAAGCCTGTTTTCGTATATCCTCTCTGAATTAACCTCACAGGTAAGCTCGTCTTTCCTGATCTCTTCAATCCCGCACAAAAATATGCACCCTTCCCCGTTGGTTACATACAGCTCGTCGCCAACAGAGTGCCTCATTACCCTGGTAATATGCTCATGCTCTTCACCCCTTATTACAAGCGTGTTCTCATGCACGCTTGCAGCAGGAGTATAGTATAATTCTACGTTAGAAAGAAAATCCGAAACCAAATAAGAGTTCTCCCTGTCTTAATTCGTTTAATGCGTATTCAAGCCTGAAAATGTTGTAAGGCAGCAGCAAAAATGTGAGCCCTGCACCATAACCGGAGTAGAAATCCCTCAGGCCCAGTTTTGTGTTTTTCTGCTGTACGGCACCAGTGTCGCCGAATATGTTTGTGAAAATTTCAATTCTGTAGGTTGTAAGCTGGCTTGGAATCAAGGGCAGCTTTATGGAAAAATTCCATTCCTTGATAATCGGGTACTTCAGTTCGGCTGAAGCCAGATAGAAATAGTGCCCTTCCCTGATGTCATTAAAATGACCTCTTACCTTTTCCCCTGAACCCAGGAGCGAATAGTCGTAATATGGAACATTGGGGCCCATTGTGGCTCTTGTTGCGAGCCTCCATTTTCCGGTCAGGTCCCCAAGGATCCTGTAGTAGCTCCTCAGATCCAGCTTCATAGCCGAATAGTTTATATTGTTCAGCCCGAAACCCCTCTCTTCAAACGTCGCCCCGGCGTAAAGCCCTGAATCGGGAAACTGCTTTAAGTTCCGGCTGTCGTATGTGTAGCTGAGGCCCGCCCTGAGAACCCTGTCTATACGCCCCTCCGAGGCGGAAATTCCCGGAACATATTTAGGGGTTTCAACGTAGTCGTAGCCCGCATAGATCCCCCCCACGTTAAACAGGTTGAGACGCTTGCCTATCATGAGGGTCCCCGTATAGATCTTCTGGTTGAAACTTTCCCCGTAAAGCCTTTCAGCCTTCAGGCTCTTATTGATCGGGTTTCTGTAATAAAGGTCCAGCGAGAGAAAAATGTTTTCATCTCTTATAAGCCAGGGCCTGTAGTACGAAATGCCCAGGTTGGGATCATATCCAAAGGCCGCGTTCAGGTTTAAGGTCTCGTTTTTCCCCCTGAAGTTCTTAAACTGAAGATCCACTCCGTAAGTGGTCCTTTTTATCATATTGTCTTTTATGTCCAGTATCGGTATCGGCCAAATGTACCAGCTTTCCTTCAGGTTTATTACGATAAGTGTAATGCTGTCGCGGAAAACCGGGAAAATATTAACGTTGGTAAAAAGTCCCAGGCTGTAGACCCTTTCCCTGTTATAGTCCAGTATCTTTTCAGTTACGTAACTCCCCTTGCCAAATGTCAGCTCCTGCGTAATTACCTCGGGATCGGTCACCTTATTGCCGTATATAACAATGCTGTCAACTCTTACAGAAAGCTCTTTTTCTTCAAGAGTATCCTTTTGAGGATTATATAAAAAGGAATTAAATGAAGAGGATTTTAATGAAGATGAATTGTAAGGGTATGCTGCAGACACAGACAGCAGCAGAATAACAAAGGCTGGAATTACAAATTTCAGGGCAGCTGCATTAAATCTCATATATCCTTGACTGAAATATTGGTAAATGTTTGATACTGTCTAATGCTTAAAACTGATATGCCGCGCTTAAAGAAAAAAAGTGCGGCATGGCAGTATTATAAACCAAAGTGCCGGGTTTTCCCGGGGGCTTTACCTGCAGAAACGGTGCTCAACAAGAATACATTTGTCCTGAATGGTTTCTATTCCTGCCTCAATTGCCGGAGCAACGGCTTCGTCATTTCTTATTCCGAGCTGCAGCCAGAGCACCCTGGGCTTAACCTCCAGCACATCCGGAATAATTTCTGCTATGGCTTCAGAACGCCTGAAAACGTCTACTATATCGATCTTAAAAGGTACATCCTTCAAGGTTGGATAAACCGTAATGCCCGGAAACTCCTTTTGCATCGGGTTTACACCTACAACGTTATATCCTTCCTGCTGCAGGTACTGGGCTATCCTGCCGCTGTCGCGCCCGGGTTTGTTTGAAATTCCAACAACGGCAATTGTTTTGGATTCCTTTAATATGTCACACACCTCTCTCATAATGCTCCTTTTTTCATTTCTTAGTAAAGAAACTTTTCTCTTTTAGCCTGAATACAATACAGGGTGAGGAAAATCCTCACCCTGTAAAAGTCTTCCTATACTAAGATAACAAAAATACTTAAGAAGCAGGTTCCTCTACGTATGCACTTAAAGGTTCACAGGTGCAGACGAGATTTCTGTCGCCGTAAGCATTATTGATCCTGCCTACGCCCGGCCAGAACTTGTTTGCAAGCGTCCATTCCGTCGGGAAGGCTGCTTTTTCCCTTGAATAAGCGTGCTTCCATTCGTCAGAAGTAACAGCTTTTGCTGTGTGTGGAGCATTCTTAAGAAGGTTGTCTGCCCTGTCGGCCTGGCCTAACTCGATTTCCTTAATTTCATTTCTTATTGAAATCAGGGCCTCGCAGAAGCGGTCGAGTTCAGCTTTTGATTCGCTTTCCGTAGGCTCAACCATGAGCGTGTCGTGTACCGGGAATGATACCGTAGGAGCATGGAAGCCGTAGTCCATAAGGCGCTTTGCAATATCCTCAACTTCAACGCCGGCCGAGGCCTTGAACTGGTGCATATCGAATATGAGCTCATGTGCCACTCTTCCGTTATTGCCCGTATAAAGCACCTTAAAATAAGGCTCCAGGCGGCTTTTGATATAGTTGGCGTTAAGTATTGC
>JAAXKN010000078.1 GCA_025612375.1 Ignavibacteria bacterium | reverse complement strand
TAGCTAATATCTTTACTGGTCCATCCACTCCCTGAAGCTGGAAGCGCGGCGGCGGCTTACAATTACCTCATCCGCCGTTTTGGGCCTGAGCTCAAGCTTAAGGCTCCCGCTGAAAAAAGTGTGAACGCTTTCAACTGAACTGATGCTTACAATAAACTGCCTGCTTATCCTGAAGAATTCCGACGGATTAAGCTCACCTTCCAGCGTGTCCATGGTATAGTCTGTCATATATTTCTTCCCGCTGAAAAGAATTATGTAGGTCAGCTTGTTTTCCGAATGAAAATATGCAATTTCCCTGCAGCTCACGCGCTGAAATGCCTGCCCCGTTTTTATTAAGAACCCCGTTTTATATACCTGCTGGCTTAAGCCGATTTTCCTTAAGACTTCCTGAATTTCTTTTGCCGCCGCAGGAGCTGGACTTTTAAGCCTGTTAAATTTTTCCAGGCTTCTTTTCAGATCCTCAGCCTTTACGGGCTTCAGTAGGTAATCTATGCTGTTTACCCTGAAGGCCTGAATTGCGTATTCATCGAAGGCGGTGGTAAATATTACGGGTGAATCTATTGTTGTGCGGTTAAATATCTCAAAGCACAAACCGTCCGAAAGCTGTATGTCCATAAATATCAGGTCCGGATTCGGGTTACCAGAAAACCATTCCACCGAGCTTTCAATGCTGTCTAATGTGGCCACCACCTCAACCGATCCATCAGCCGACTCTATCAGCTGCTTCATGCGCCTGGAAGTTAATACCTCGTCTTCAATAATCAGTACTTTCATTCATCCCTTCAGGTTTAATCATCGGAACCAGAACACGGAAGATTCCCCCCGTATCCTCAACTTTAATATTTCTTTTGCCCAGAAGCCTGTAGCGCTCTGTAATGTTTTCAAGACCGAGGCCGGTATGCTTCTGAGGCGACAGCTTCTTCTGCAGATTGTTTTCCACAATAATATCCATGCGGCTGCCGGTATAAAACTTAATTACAAGCGGCCTGCTCTGCGAAATAATATTATGCTTGATTGCATTTTCCGCCAGTATCTGCAGCGTCTGCGGAGGTATGAGATAATTTCCGAACTTCGCGTCAATTTCAATTTCCGCCTTCAGGCTCTCGCCGCACCTTGCCTTATGGAGGTATATGAAAGAATTTATAAACTTCAGCTCATCGCACACTTTAACAAGCCTCTCACTTTTCTGCTGAAGAAGATACCTGTAGACGTCCGCCAGCTCCTGTACAAACTGTATTGCCATGTCCTTGTCCTCTTCAATAAGCGAAACGAGCGAGCTCAGGCTGTTAAAAAGAAAATGAGGATTCACCTGCGCCTGAAGCGCCTGAAGCTGCGAGGAGATATTATCTTTCTCCAGCCTCTCTTTTTCTACAAGAGCGTGACTCCACTGCCTGAAAAAATAAAAGCTTATGTAAGCCAGCTGGTACAAAAGAAATATTGCTAAAAAAACATATATTAAGTTTCTTATTACCGGGTAAGCTCCCGTTACCTGAGCCTTTCTTACGGCCTCGGGCAGAAGAAGCGAAAGCATAAAGCTGTAGCCCGCAATAATTATGAACATCAGAAGAAATGAATGCACAGTATTAAGCCCTATCTGAAGCGATAGCCTTTTTACCGGGGAGATCTCCCACTTGTAGCGCGTGTCCAGCCAACGGTTAACACTGAGGTTTGCCTCCAGCGTAATAAATATCATAATAAAGTTAAACAGGCTGTCGGCCATAAAATGCAGCAGATACGACCCGCTGAACTCCACCTTGTGCCCGGGTAGTAGATTGTGATAGACGAGCGTCATCACAAGCGAGATAACTATCAGTATCTCAATTTTCCGCAGATTATTTTTTATTATTTTCATCTCATTCTTAGTCTTAAATGCCTGATAAGCAAAAGTACAGAGCCTTTTGGAAAAAGGCAAAGCATAAGCTCAAAGTTCATATTCAATTCCGAATATCGGCATGATGCTCCACTGGTATATTGTTTCCTGTGTGTTTTCTACAGGGTTCCAGTAGTAGTCAGATACATTCTTCCTGTTATACGCGTTCCATACCGAAAGGTAGACGTCCAGGCTCTGCGAGCTGAAGAAAAACTTCCTGTCAACTCTTACATTCAGCGAGTGATAACCGGGATACCTCATAGAGTTAATATTATTCACGTCTATTACGCCTGTTCTTAATTCACGAGACTTCTCCTTGTCAAATGGAGTATACGGGCAGCCTCCGGCGTAAGTCCACCTCAGGCTCAGCTCCCACTCCTGCACAGGCTTATATCCCGCTATAAAACTGAATATAAATTTATTGTCGTACACACGGTTACGCCACGTACCCTCATAATCGCGGTAACGGCTTCTGAAATATGAGGCGCTCAAAATGCCGTAATAGTTCTCTGAGAGTTTTTTCTGCATCAGGAGCTCCACGCCTCTTGTATATCCTTTTCCTGAAGAGGTAAGCTCATTAAAGTTTCCGAATGAACTTCCTGTAAGCCCCCCGTCAATTACGCTTAAGGATGGATCGCTTTTTGAAAGAGGAAGATCCATGTACTCCTTGCCGTAAATCTCAAACGTAAGCCTTGTGTCAGGAGTAATAATATATTCAAGCCCTGTTCCAAAGTGATAAGCCTTTATAGTCTTAAGATCCTGAAACTCAGGCCTCTGCGATAAAAGCACCATGGGCAGCCTCTGACAAAACATTCCCGCACCTGCGTTTAACTTCAATAGCGGATTTACCTCATATGAAAGTGATACCCTTGGCGAAAAAACAAAATTCTTATTAAGAGAATAATAGTCGCTTCTTAAACCTATGGACGCTGTAAAGCTCTTGTAAGGCCCCGCACTATATGTTATAAAAGCGCCATACCTGAAAGGCCTTAAGTTACGCTTTACAATATACTCCCCTTCCGGAATGCCGAGCCTGCTGGTGTCTGCAAACTTTGTATAGTCATACCTTCCTATGCCATTTGCCGCCTCCAGTCCGAACTCAAGGCGGCTTAACTTGCTGAGATCCAGATAATTTATATTTTTGAAATTTACCGATCCCTCGTAGTTATCCGAAACGTAATACTTACCTTCAGTGCTCACCTTATTGAAATCGTTCTTAAAGCTCTGAACTGAGTAAGATAAATTTGTCACGGAATACACTGAGGAATTCCAGAGCGCCTTCCAGGAGATGCCCGCCGTATTCTGGTAATTGTCAATAAGCCCGTAGTAGTTTCCTCCCTGTTCCACGGCGTCTTCACGGCTGAAGGATTCATGGTCATCGCCAAAAATGTCCAGCAGTGAAAGCTTATGCTTTTTGCTTAAATCATAAGTAACCTTTGCCTGCGCGTCCCCGTAGCGTATGGTCATTCCCCAGCCCGCGGCCTTGCTGAAAAAGTCCAGGTAGCTCCGCTTAAAAGATGCAAGCCATGACCCCTTCGCTGCTGGAAGAGGTCCCTCCAGCGCACCGCCGAAACCCGCCCAGTTGAGATCGGCCTGAAGATCCACTTCATCTTTATTCCCTTCCTTGAAAGTTATGTCTACAACTGAAGAGAGCCTGTCGCCATACTGCGACGAAAAACTGCTGGTCAGAAAATTAAAGTTGTCAATAAACTCGGCATTTAATATTCCTATAGGCCCCCCGGTTGAACCAATACTTGGGAAATGGTTTATGTTAGGCACAGGCATGCCGTCTACGTAAAACCCGTTCTCACTCGGGCTTCCGCCCCTTACCACCAGGTCGTTATTGTCGTCTGAAACCCTGGCCGTCGAAGGCATTGCCATAAGTATGCGGCTTATATCCCCCATTGAGCCGGGTGATCTTTTAATCTCCTCATTATTAAAATTTACCGCGCCGGAATTGCTTACTTCAGGCGACTGGAAGTACCCCGCCGAAACTACCACGCCTTCGGTTTCAATTACAGCCTCCTTCAGCGCGGCATCGCTGTATGTAATTCTGCCGGGCCTTACCTGCACATCCGTCTTCATTAAATTATCGTATCCCACCGACCTGTATTCAAGCGTGTAGTTTCCGGCAGGAACATTTGCTATTGTGTAATACCCCGCGGTATCTGTTACCGCTCCCGACGTGGTGCTGCGGATAAGCACGGTTGTCCCCATTAGGGCTTCCCTGGTCCTGAGGCTTAAAACTCTCCCCTTAATTGTGCCTTTTCCTTCCTGCGCTTCCAGAATTCCTGAAAGGAGGATCAGGACTGTAAGTGTATAAAAAGCCAGGCGGCATCTTGCTTTCTGCATTTTCTTTCCCAATTATTTTAACATCCATACTAAAAATATCACCCGGGATTAACTTTGCAGAATGGAAAAGTCCCGCCGGCAGAATTTCCTTGCCGGACGGAAGAAATAGGGCACTGAAGTGATATGCCTTTAGCGGATACTAATTTTTCATATTGACTGCCTGCAGCCATAAATATATTATATCTTAAAAGTGTCTCCTTAACATTCACGGAGAAAATTATGCTGGCAATGAACTTTCGCGGACCCTTCAGAATACGCATGGATCATGACAAACCCTACCCTGAAATCAAACACCCCAACGATGTAATTGTAAGAGTTACAAGGAGCTGCATATGCGGATCCGATCTGCATTTATATCACGGACTTGTACCTGATACCAGGGTGGGTTCTACATTCGGACATGAATTTACAGGAATTGTTGAAGAAATCGGCTCTTCTGTTCAAAAGTTGAAAAAAGGCGACCACATTCTGGTGCCGTTTAATATTGCTTGCGGCGTCTGCCCGTTCTGCCGCCAGGAACTCTACGGCAACTGCCACGAGTCCAACCCCGAGGCAACTGCCGTGGGCGGAATCTTCGGCTACTCGCACACCGCAGGCGGATTCGACGGCGGACAGGCCGAGTACGTTAGAGTCCCTTATGCCGACGTGGGACCAATGATAATCCCCGACTGGATGGACCCTGAGGACGCGGTCCTCCTGACAGACGTAGTCCCTACCGGCTACCAGGCTGCCGAAATGGCCGGAATACAGCCCGGCGATACTGTTTTTATTTTCGGCGCGGGACCAATAGGCATTATGGCCGCCAAATGCTCCTGGCTTTTCGGCGCCGGCCGCGTCGTGGTAATTGACCACATCGACTACCGTCTGGAATTTGTTAAAAACTACGCCCAGTGCGAAGTCCATAACTTCCGCGACCTTAGGGATCCTGTGGTATTTGCAAAACAAACTACAGACGCCCTCGGAGCCGACGTGGTTATTGATGCCGTAGGCTGCGAAGCCGCGGGCAACGCCATGGAAACTCTCATGGGACGCAAAATCCCTCTTCAGGGGGGATCTACAACAGCCCTTCACTGGGCAATTAACTCCGTTAAAAAAGGAGGTATTGTTTCAATTGTGGGAGTCTACGGACCTATCGGAAGCCTTATACCTGTTGGCAATATTGTAAATAAAGGCTTAACCATCAGGGCAAACCAGGCATCCGTAAAACGCCTTCTGCCAAGACTGATTGAACACGTAAGAAACGGCGTAATAAACCCCAAAGCAATTATTACACACCGCCCGCCCCTGGAAGAAGTGCCCGAAGCTTATCACATGTTTTCATCCAAACTGGATAACTGCATAAAAACGGTGCTCATTCCGCCAAAGGCTGGAATTTAAGAAATTATGTTTAACAATAAATAGAAGATATTATGACAGCAGATGAAACACGCCCCGGGGATTTTAAGCGCGTCAAAAGCGTCGACCCGGCAACAATAAAAGGATGGGGCATTGATGCCAATCCGGATAACGACCCGACTTACCCCATAAAAAAGCGCACCGATGAAGAGCAGCAGGGCTACAGCTGGGATAGGCCCCCGCAGCAGCCCATTGACGTGGAAGTTCTCCGTTCGGTTGAAAGGCCTAATATTACAGCCGTATTCGGCACATCTGTGCCACCTTCGGGCTTAAGCGGCATGATCCGCCGGCTTGCATTCAAATACAGCGAATCGAGCTACGGCCACTGGGTGCCTCTGATGCTTGCCGACCGCATTAACGCCGTGGAAGGAATAATAGACGACATAAGCCATGCCCATGTACCTAACAT